>JAEEQO010000047.1 GCA_016285335.1 Victivallales bacterium
CCGAACTTCTGTACGGGATCGGCTGGTTCATCGTTCACGCCTTCACCGGGCAACCCCTGTTCACTGACTGATGCTTCTTTTTTGCACCCTTTTTTAACCGGAAGTTTTTATGCTTTCGCGGCACGAAACAGTCTTTTTAACTTTTTTTGCGGTTTTTACAGCTCAATCCGAAAGATCGTGCGCACGCAAGCGTCAGCCGCGCACTGCCAAAGTGGAGGCTCCGCTTCCCCATTTTTCCGCATCTTGCGGGGTTTCGGCTTGATTTTACGGCTTTTTATGCTATCTTATTAGTTACAGTTCCACCCCAACTTTCACAAAAGGAAACATTTGCCATGAAATTCAAAATCGGCGACATCATCGCGATCATCTACTTCGCAGCCTTCGTCTGCCTCGTCTTCTTCTTCCCGCTGGACTACGGCCCCCACGGCAGCGCCGACCTGAGCAAGCTCGAAATCACCGGAAAGGTCGGCCTCTTCTGGTCCGGCTTCTCCACCGACGGCATCAAGGCGTTCGGACGCGTCGTCGGGCATTTCCCCTACATCTCCGGCTTCCTGAAGGTCGGCCTGCTCGCCACGCTCGGTGAAATGATCAAGGTGCGCGGCAAGACCGGCAGCTGGAAGACCCCCGATCTCCTCCTGAAGTTCCTCGTCTGGGGCGTGTACGGCATGCTCTTCACCATCGCCTTCGCGCTCTTCGGCAAGGGCATCGCCGCCGTCATGGGCACCCCGGTCTGGCCGCTCACGTTCGAAAACGAGACCGCGCAGCGCATCTGGCAGGCCTTCTCCACGTCCTTCTGGACCAACCTCATCTTCTGCTTCCCGATGATGCTCAGCCACGATTACTGGAACACCTGCATCGCCAGGAAGCGTTTCCTCGGCGGCGCCGAGTTCCTCGAGGGCATCGACAAGCACCTCTGGGGTTCCTATCTGCTGAAGACCATCGTCGTCTTCTGGATTCCGGCGCACACCATTACGTTCGCGCTCCCCGCGAACTACCAGGTCCTCATGAGCGCGTTCCTCAGCCTCGCCCTCGGATTCATCCTCACCATCAAGCCCAAAAAGAAAGCCGAATGACCGCGTTTTTCCGATTCCGGCTTTCCATTACCCCCACATAACAACACAACAAACTCAAACGAAAGGCATAACATCATGAAAAAGATGCTCTTCACCCTCACCGTCCTCGCCGCGGCCGCCGCTGCCATGACCTTCACCTCCTGCGAGAAGAAGGAAACCGCCGGCGAAAAGCTCGACAACGCGGTCGAAAACACCAACAAGGCCGCCGAGAAGTTCACCAAGAAGGCCGAAGACGCCGCTGCCGAGACCAACAAGGCCGTTGGCGACGCCATCAACGACACGTTCAAGAAGTAAGAGGTCCCGCCTCTCCCCGAATCGTTCGATTCGCCCCGGTCCCGCCATCGCGGAACCGGGGATTATCTTTTGTCAGGGAAATGCCAACAGGGCAAGACAACCAACTGAATATAAGGCGAGATACGGAGCGCTTGTTGGACGGGGGATGAATTCAAAGAAGGCAATCGTAGTCATCGCAAGGAAACTGATGCAGATGATTCGAACTGTTTGGCTTCAGGACAGGAAATACGTCAACCTTCTGACTGTATCCAAAATGAAGTAAAATTTCCTTCTTGTTCCTTAGTTCTGTTTTGCTGTAGATACAGATAATTGGTTTTGCAGTACGTCGTTTTAGTAGTGCTTGCCTTCAAAATAAGGTTTCCAGCACAGTTTACGAGTGCTGCTTTTGAACAGAACAGCAAAATGCGGGACAGGAGATTGAACAAGTTCAGCGAAGCCCGACTCCGACGAGCTCGACGGCCCATTCTCGTCGGGCTTTCTGAACGCCCCTGCCGCCGTCAATAACAGCATCCGATTTGTCCGTTTCAAACCGCACAAAAGAAACAAAAACTTTCACCAACACTGCCGACATACCCAATGCCGACAGACAGGAGATTATTGCCAATAATTGCAAAAAAGCTGAAAGTCTTTCAAAAAATCGACAATATCACGAAAAAGTGAGATTTCTCCCTTGACTTTTTCATAACAGCGTAGCCGCGCACTACATCGGCACCACTTGTGGTGTTATTTGTTTTCCTCGTAGAACTTGTTGATGCGCTCGGCGACGTCCATGTACTTGATATCGACGGCGTAGATCTGCTTGAAGCAGTCGAGGGCCTCTTTCTTCTTGCCCATGGTGTCGTAGGTGCAGCCGAGGTGGTACAGCGTGAACATCTTGTCGGCGTTCATGGTGGGCATGTCCTCGAGGGCGCGGTTGAACTGCTCGATCGCCATGTCGAACTGGTTCTTGGCGGCGAAGCAGCGGCCGAGGTAGACGATGGCGATCAGGCGGTGCTGCGGGTTGCGCTGGGCGATCTGGAACTGTTCCAGAGCTTCGTCGACCGCGCCGCCTTCCCAGAGGACTTCGGCGAATTCGAAGCGGATCTGGAGGTCGTTCGGGTACTTGAGGATACGGTCCTGATAACGCTCCATGCGGTAATCGTAGTTGGCCTTCTTCTCGGCGTCGATCTCCTCCTGCGGGCGGCCTTCCTTGATCATCTGTTCGACCTTGCGCTTGGAGATTTCGGTGTTGGCTTTTTCGATCGCCTTGTCGATGGCGGGGTCCAGCGTGCCCATCTTTTCGACGATCCAGTTGTAGGCCTCGATCGCCTTCTCGTATTCCGCAGCGCGGAGGTAGAGCTCGGCGAGGCGGCGGCGGGTGTCGATGGATTCGCTGCCTTCGGCGATCTCCTGTTCGTACTTGCCGATCATCTCGCGGATATCGTCCTCGGCGCGGATGATGCGGTCGCCCTGGTCCTTGTTGCCGGTGTTGAGGTTCTTCTTGAAGTCGGACTCTCCGCCCTGGCCCCACTTGCCCTTCTCCATGGAGGCGAGTGCGGCGGCTTCACGCAGGAGCGCGAGCTTTTCGAGGTCGCCGGGATACTTGTCGGCGAGCTTCTGGCAGATGGTGAGGTACTTGATGCCCTGTCCGTCGGCCTTGTAGTATTCGCCGAGCTTGACGATGTTGGCTTCGTTCTTGTCGTCCTTTTCCACGATGATCTCATAGGCTTCCACTGCGATGAACATGGCGCCGAGCTTTTCGGCGGCGCCCGCGAGCAGGGTGAGGGCCGCGGGATTGAAGAGGTTGCATGCGAGGGCTTCTTCCGCCTGGTCCATGGCTTCTTTCGGTTTCTTGGCCTTCAGCATGTTGCCTTTCGTGAGGAACTTGGCGGCCTTGACCATGGACAGCGCCTTCGCGACGGCGCCCATCTTCGTCGAGTATTCGCGCTCGCACTTGCGGAGTTTCTCGCGGGCGTCGAGGAATCCGGGATCGAACTGCACGATCTCCTTGAAGAGCGTGATCGCGTATTCCAGATTGTTCTGGTTCATGACTGTCAGCGCCTTGGTGTAGGCGGCCTTGGTTCCGGCAGGGACGTCTTTCAACGTCTTTTTGACGATGGCCATAAGTAAGAAACCTCCTCATGGGGTTGAAAAATGCGCTTTCGCGGTGTATAATATAGTATATAAAACTACAACCTGTTTGCGGGAAAATCAAGCCCGTTTCCCGTTTTTTTCAGTTATTTTTGGAGATTTCACCTTGTTCGAGCATGAAAACGATACGATCGCGGCGGTCTGCACCGGGACCGGCGGCGCTGTCAGCATCATCCGCATCTCCGGCCCGCGCGCGCTCGATATCGTGCGCTCCGTCTGGCGCGGAAAGCGCATGCCCGGCCCGGACTGCCCCCGCGTCATGCTGTACGGACGCCTTGTTTCCGGGAGCGAAGACGAAGCGGGAGCGGGCAAAGCGGGCGAACCTTCGCTGGCCGTGTTCATGCCCGGGCCGCGCAGTTTTACGGGCGAGGACGTGGCGGAAATCCACTGCCACGGCGGGAGCTTCGCGGCGAGACGCGCGCTCCGGCTGGCGCTCGGGGCGGGGGCGAGGCTGGCGCAGAACGGCGAATTCACGCGCCGGGCGTTCCTCAACGGCAAGCTTGACCTGACGCAGGCGGAAGGCGTGCTCGACCTTATCAACGCCGGCAGCGAACGCGCCGGGCTGCTCGCCGAACGCCAGCTCAACGGCGCGGTCGGCTCGCTCGTCCGGGAGATCCGCGCCGAAGTCGTCCATCTGCTCTCCGAATGCGAATCCCGCCTCGATTTCTCCGAAGAAGACCTCGACTGGATGCCGCCGGAAACGTTCTGCAAAAACGTGGCCGCCCTGCGGAAACACGCCGCCGAACTCGCCCTCACAGCACGCGCGGGCAACCTCATCCGCGACGGCGTGTCCCTCGTGATCGCCGGTCCTCCGAACGCCGGAAAATCCAGCCTGCTGAACCGCATGCTCGGCTACGACCGCGCGATCGTCACGCCCATCCCCGGCACCACCCGCGACACGCTCGAGGAATCCGTCTCCATCGGCGGCATCCGGTTCCGCGTGACCGACACCGCCGGGCTCCGCGAGGCGGAACAGGCCGACCCCGTCGAGGCGATGGGCATGGAGAGGTCGCAGCAGTCGCTCGGCGCCGCCGACATCGTGCTGTGGCTGCTGGACGCCTCCGCTCCGGCGGAAACGTTTCCCGCTCAATTCGATGCCATGCAGCGCGCACGGTCCGCTGTCCGCGGCAAGTTCATCCCCTGCTGGAACAAGATGGACGAGGCGGCGGTCACACCTGACAAGCTCGTGGAAAACGCGGACTCCGAACTTGTTTTCGAGCATATTTCCGCCCGCACAGGCGATGGCCTCGACCGGCTGTTCCGTCGCCTGGAGGAGACTGCGTGGGACGGCCTGCCCGCCGCCGCTCAGTCCGGCGCCGCCGCCGTCTCCGAACGCCACGCCGCCCTGCTCGAACAGGCCGCGAATCATCTCGACGCCGCTTCGGAAGATGCCGCGCGGGGTTCCTGGGAGCTCGCGGGAAGTTCGCTCCGAACGACAGCCGAACTCATCGGCTGCATCACGGGCGAGACGGCCACACCCGACATCCTCGACGAGATCTTCTCGCGTTTCTGCATCGGGAAATAAGCCGTTCCATCGCCCTGTTCAGTTTCATTTTGCCCGGATGACGTTAAACTAATGTTGTAACGTTCAGATTAACGGATAAAAGAACGGTGCGATTCGCTTTTTTTGCAAAACGCACTTGGTTTTTTGCCGGAACGGTGGTATAATAAAGCTGAAAACGAAACAGAACATTCCCCACCGAAAAGACAGCTTCATGCACCGCTTCCGCCCTCAGAAAAACATGAAATGGAATTCATTCTTCCTCCTCGCCGCGCTCGCGTTCTGCGCCGGCATCACCCTTCACGCCCAGGATAAACGCGAGTGGGGCAAATGGGACCGCTGGGGCGACCTCGGAAACGGCACGTACCTGAACC
The DNA here is from genome assembly GCA_016285335.1 of Victivallales bacterium. The sequence goes on from JAEEQO010000047.1 coordinate 5,373, forward strand.
CGGTCATCCCCGCCGATTACAGCGACCTGGACTGCATCCGCGTCGGCGACGATTACTACGCCATCACTTCCACGTTCCAGTTCTCGCCCGGCATGACGATCATCCATTCCACCGACCTGGTGAACTGGCGCATCGTCGGCAACGCCGTGCCCGACCTGACGCAGATCGGCGAGGCGCTGAACTGGACGAAGATGGACCGTCCGGCGCGCGGCATCTGGGCGGGCACACTGCGCCACCACGACGGCCGGTTCTACCTCTTCTTCGGCACCCCGGACGAGGGGTACTTCATGACCAGCGCGCCGAAGCCGGAAGGGCCGTGGGAACCGCTCACGTGCCTGCTTGCCGAAAACGGCTGGGACGACTGCACCGTCATGTGGGACGACGATGGCACGGCGTGCTTCGTGGGCACATGCTTCAAGGACAATTACAAGACGTACATGTTCCCGATGACCCCGGACGGGAAGAAGATCGACCGCAGCAAGGGCGTGCTGCTGAACGAAGGCTGGGGCCGCGAGGCGAACAAGCTCATCAAGGTCGGCGACTGGTACTACCTTGTCTTCAGCGAGCACAAAAACGGCATCGGCCGCTACGTGATGGCGAAGCGCGCGAAAAAGATGCTCGGACCGTACGACGAGGAAAAACAGCTTGCTCACGCCAGCGCGGACGCCCACGAGCCCAATCAGGGCGGCATCGTGGAGGGCAGGGACGGCAAGTGGTATTTCCTGACGCACCACGGCGACGGCGACTGGAGCGGCCGCATCGTGAGCCTGCTGCCCGTGACCTGGATCGACGGCTGGCCCATCATCGGGAAAGTCCAGCCGGACGGCATGGGGAAAATGCAGTGGGAGGGCAAGATCCCGGTCGCCGAGGGCGAAAAGAATGTTTCCCTGGCGGATAAACCGTATCTTCAGACGAGCGACGATTTCGACCGGACGGACGGGAAGCTCAATCCCCAGTGGCAGTGGAACTATCAGCCGCGGAAGGAGTTCTTCTCCCTCACGGAACGCTCCGGCTTCCTTCGTCTGAAGGCGTTCCGGCCGCTGGAAAAGAACAAGCTGATGAAAGCCGGGAACACCCTCACGCAGCGCAGTTTCCGCAAGCCGTTCAACGAGGTCACGGTCAGGATGCACATCGCCACCCCGGAACAGAATGGTCTGAAAGCCGGTCTGTGTCATTTCTCGTCCGACCATTCCGCCATCGGCATCGTCGTGGAGAACGGCGCGGTCTACTTGGAAACTCGCCGGAACGACCGGGTCGAGCGCGGCCCGAAGGTGGCTCGGTACATTGTCGAGCGTCCCGCGAACAACGACCGAGTGAAAATGATCGTACAGCCGGTTTACATCTGGTTCCGTTCGACCTGGGGGCTGGACGGCGTGTCGCACTATTCCTACAGCCTCGACGGCGTGAACTACACGCCGTTCGGCGAGCCGTACCGCCTGCAATGGGGCAACTACCGCGGCGACCGCATCGGCATCTACACGTTCAACGACGACGCGGACGCCGGCTTCGTCGACGTCGACTACCTGCACTACCGCTAACACGGCAAGCCGTGCTGAAGCTGTGTTTGGCTTCGCTCAAACACGAAGGACAAGTCCTTTACCGCAGCAGTACACGACTTCGCTCCGGCACGCGCTTTTCAGCCAAGATAAGGTTGTGCCATCCGCGCCTCGCGGTCGAAGTAAACGGTCGAGTGCAAGCGAGCTTTCCGAGGAGCGAAGCGACCCCCGCGAAGCGTTCTTTTTTCTCGTTTGCGGGCAAACTATGCCTCATGTTTGTTCGTATTTCACAAAAAATAGGATGTCTTAGTGTTGACATTCATCTAATGGGGGTTATATTGTAGGTAAATCAATGTTTGTAACACACATCCATTCGCTCTGCGGGGCAAAGGAGAATAGGAGAAAGCATCAATCATGACAAAAGAAGAACTCGTGGAAATGCTCCGCAATGCAAAAAACCTTATCCTTACCGGTGCACCGGGAACAGGGAAAACACATTTCGCCAAACAAATCGCATACGCAATAACGGGAGACGATAATAATACCCCGGAAGAGGAGCGGCATTGGGCTTTTGTCCAGTTTCATCCGTCCTATGACTACACGGATTTTGTGGAAGGACTGCGTCCGACTCGTCCCGGTAAAAACGGTAACATAGGATTTGAGAGAAAAGACGGCATCTTCAAAGAATTCTGCAGGAAGGCATTGGCCTTTCAGGGCTTGTCAGAAGATGTTCCGGAGCAACAGGAAAGTCCGTCAGCGGACAGCAGTCTCGTTTCTTTTGAAGTCGCTTGGAATAAAATGATCGAATATTTGAAAAACAATCGTGCGCTTCATACAAAGACACTCAATGGAAAGAAGCCATTGAAAATAGAATTGAACGAAACAGGGACAGGTCTTGTTCATGGGGAAAAACGGGATAGGTATATCAATCGTGATCAACTCCTTAGTGTTTATCAAGGAAAACACGGGGTTCCACGTAAAGGTGGGGACAATTATCGCAAAGCCGTGATCAAGGAAATGAAAAAAACGTTTGGTCTCCAAGAATATAAAGCGAATAATACTACGACACAGGACACCAATCCATCTCCGACGAGGGTTTTTGTCTTTATCATCGACGAGATCAACCGAGGCGACATCGCAAAGATATTTGGCGAGCTTTTCTTCGCTATCGACCCGGACTATCGCGGCAAAAAGGGAGCAATCAAGACCCAGTATGCAAGCCTTTTCCAAGACGATAAAGAATTCCCAAACGGAATGTTCTACGTGCCGGAAAACGTCTATATCATCGGTACGATGAACGACATCGACCGGAATGTCGAGTGCATGGATTTCGCCATCCGCCGCCGTTTCACATGGGTCGAGATCAAGCCGGAAGACACGGTCACTATGTTGAACGATCCAGAGAAAGGCATTCCCGAATATAAGGGCAAGGCTCAAAAGTGCATGGATGCAATCAACAAGGCAATCAAGAAAATGCCCGGCCTCGGTTCCGCATATCAGCTTGGGGCGGCCTATTTCCTGAAGCTGAAGAATTACGGCGGCGACTTCGAACTGCTTTGGAAGAACCATATCGGACCGCTGCTGAAAGAATATCTCCGCGGAATGCCGGATGCAGAAGCGACCGTGAACAGCATGAAACAGAAATGGGACAGCGCACTTCGAGCCGAAGCCGCAGAAACTGCTGAAATCCCCGCCGCAGCTCAACCTGAAACAGAGCTGCAGCCGGAATCCGCTGAAAACCAGCCCGCCACCGAACAGCAATAAGTGCGCCCATGCCGGACAATCTCCCCGCTCAAACAGCAGACGAAGTCCGTGCCCGGACTGTGCAAATACCGGTTACGGACAATATTATTCCGCCCCGTGCCTATGACATTTCCAAGCATAAGCTTTCCGATGAGCAAATAGATTCCATCAAGCGGTTCTCCGGAGTAAAGCTGGAGACGCTGCAGGAGCGGTATCCCGGTCTGCTCGTGTTTCCGGACTGCCTGGGCGAGCACGATGACGACATAGAAAAAAGCGAACTGTTTCGTCTAAGCTGGGACGGAACCAAGTTGTTCACCGGAAATGTCGTCGGCTTTTTCGGCATTGGTTCCGTGCATTTCCAAATCCGCTCCCGTTTTGACATGGCTGAATCTCAGTTTTTCCTTCATCACATGCTGAGCCGGGTTTTCTGCGGGAGCATGCTCAATCTGCCGACGCATCCCGACAAGGAGCCGATCTGGGATTTCCTGATCTATCTTTTCCCGTTCGCCCTGAAACGGGCAGTCCGGCAGGGGCTTTTCCGAACCTACCGGACGTTTCACCGGAATGACGATCATCTTCGCGGAGCGATTGACATCCCGCGTCACATCCGCTGCAACATCCCGTTCAACGGGAAAGTCGCATACCGGACGCGAGAGTATTCCGGCAACAACCATCTCAACCACCTGATCCGGCACACGATCGAGGTTTTGCGCCGAAATCCGATTTGTTCCAGACTGCTGGTCGCTGACACTGATTTCCGGTCCGCCGTTCAAAGCATTGTCGAGCTTACGCCGGATTTCAATTCTCAGGACATTGCCAAAGTGATTGCGAAAAACCTCCGTCCCATTCGCCATCCTTTTTACACGGAATACACCCTTCTGCAGAGCATCTGCCTGAAAATCCTGCGTCACGAACGGATCACTTACGGCATGGCTGACGATGAGCTCAGCGGGATCGTTTTCAAGGCCGAGTGGCTCTGGGAGGAATACCTTGCCTCGGTTCTCGCCGACTCTCGCATCAAACACTCGCACAACATCTCCAGGCAGTCGCCGGAAAAGATCACGATATACGAAAGTGGAAAGGTTCAAGTCTATCCGGACTTTTTCTCCGACATAATAGTCATGGATGCGAAGTACAAACGTTCCGACGATGTCCAGCGTTATGACCGTTTCCAAATGATTGCGTACATTCACATCCGGCAAGCGGAATTGGGGCTTCTCTTATATCCCGACAACAACTCTCTTTCCGAAATGAAAATCGAATATGAGGATGGACAACGGGGAAAACTCAACGGCGACGGGTTCCTCGGCAGCATTTCCTTTGCCGTGCCAAAGGGCGCAGCCGATTTCCCAAAATTCCAGTCCGCCATTGAGGAATCCGAGGCGAAACTCAACGAGCTGATCGCGGGAATGCTTGATCCGGTCCCGTCTGCGAACTAGAAACGGGACCTCAATCCGGCAAATTCAGCAAAAAGAAACCGGGGTCGTCGTTCAGGGCGGCCCCGGTTTTTCAGTTTTCGGATGGTTGTTTCGGGTGCAGATGAGGTCCGGAGATGTCCTTTTCACTTGACCTTAACTGTTTTCGTACTCAAGCGAAGCTGAGAGCACAACTGCCGTGGAGGGCTTGCCTTCCTCAGACGAGCTTCAGGGCGTCGTCGAGGGCGCCGATGATGTCGTCGACGTTCTCGAGGCCGATGGAGAGGCGGATGAGCTCGGGCGGAAGCCCTGCCTTGATCTGGTCCTCTTCGCTCAACTGCGAATGCGTGGTGCTGGCGGGGTGGATGATGAGGCTCTTCGCGTCGCCGACGTTCGCGATGATCGTGAAGAGGGAGACGTTGTCGACGAGCTTCTGCGCCGCGGCCGCGCCGCCCTTCACGCCGAAGACCACCATGCCGTTCGCGCCGTTCGGGAGGTATTTCTGCGCGAGGGGCTGGAATCCGGGGTACTTGACCCACGCGGCCTTCGGGTGGTTCTTCAGGAAGTTCGCGACCGCGAGGCCGTTCTCGCTGTGGCGCGCGGTGCGGAGCGGGAGGGATTCGAGGCCCTGGAGGAAGATCCATGCGGCGTCCGGGGCGAGCGTCGGGCCCTGGTTGCGGAGGCCGACGGTGCGGAGGCGCAGGATGAACGCGAGCGGATTGTTCGGGCCGAGGTCGTGCGCGAAACGGAGGCCGTGGTAGCCGCGGTCGGGCTCGTTGTAGAGCGCGAACTTCGGGTCGGTCCAGTCGAAGTTGCCGGCGTCGACGACCGCGCCGCCGATGGCCGTGCCGTGTCCGCCGATCCACTTGGAGAGCGAGTGGATCACGATGTTCGCGCCGTGTTCGATGGGGCGGAGCAGCGTGGGCGGGGTGAACGTGGAGTCGACGATCAGCGGCAGGTGGTATTTCTGCGCGATCTTCGCATACGCCTCGATGTCGGCGATGTCGAGCCCGGGATTGCCGACGGTCTCGATGTAGATGGCGCGGGTGCGCTCGTTGATCGCGGCCTCGACGGCTTCGAAGTCGTTCACGGGCGTGAAGTTGACCTTGATGCCGCTCTGGGGCAGGATGGCGTCGAACTGCGTGTAGGTGCCGCCGTAGAGGTTGTTCGCGGCCACGATCTCGTCGCCCTGCCGCGCGATGTTCGTGATGGTGAAGTAGATCGCCGCGGTGCCGGAGGAGACCGCCAGGGCAGCCTTGCCGCCGTCGAGCGCCGCCAGACGCTGTTCGAGCACGTCTTCGGTCGGGTTCATGAGGCGGGCGTAGATGTTGCCGGTCTCGCGCAGGCCGAAGAGGTCGGCGCCGTGCTTGGAGTTGCGGAACGCATAAGCCGTGGTGCGGTAGACCGGGACGGCTCGGGAAAGCGTGGTCGGATCGGGAACCTGTCCGGCGTGGATGGCGAGGGTTTCGATGCGGTATTGTTTGTTGTCGGCCATGGTAGTGTCTCCTTATATCGACCTGCGGATGAGGTCGCGATTCGATGATTTCGGGTTCAGTTGTTCTTTTGAGAGGTACAAGTGGAGGAGCGGATGAAGGTTATTTGATCGGTCTCCGAATACATGATTTATTTGGTGGTGATTTGCTGCAAAAAACACCGCGGGAGCAATCCCCCCGCGAAAGGTTCGATGAACTAATATAGCACCGGAAACGCAAAAATCAAGCGAGATTGCCTATTATTTTGGTAGATTTTTTGTTTTCGCCTCAAAAAAACGCTTCGACGGAGTATCTGGCATCGGGGTTGCGGATTCTCGTACGGATGCCGAGTCTGCCGGATGGAGCCAGTTCTTTTCGCAGAGGAAGAGTCCCGCCTGCGTTTGCCTCTGCGGACGGCCGATTTTCGAGACCGGTATGCCGCAGGATGGATTCCTGAACATCAATGACGCCAAATGGCATAAACAGGAAAAGAACGCGGAAAAACAATCGAACAAAAAAGCTTTTTTTGCCCGTTGAGACTTGAAAAACATGATAGGACGGTTATTTTATAGGAAAAGGGATCGCACACGGCGGTCCCCGGCCTGAAGAGGCCAGAACTGTTCGTCAAGTATCTGATCAAGGTTCCCCAGCAAACAACATCGTGGATGGCTTATGAACACCAATCGCAATGAAGCAGTCAATACAACCGTAGTCACAGCCGGAGATCAGGCGTATTCGTGGGGGGTATTCCTTCTTGTCGCAAGCATGAGGCGGAATGGCATGCGGCATCCGGTCGTGGTCGGGGCCATGGATTGGACGGACCGGATGAAGAATCTTGTCCTGCCCTTGGGAAATGTTACGATCGTCGATCTTCCCAAAAGCCGTCAGTGCGTGGCCTGTCAGAAACCGACGATGATGGCGAGTGACGCGGTAAAGACCGATTGGTCGTGCTGGGTGGATTCCGATGGCCTTTTCGTGGGGGATTGCACGGAATGGCTTACCGGAAATGATGTTGATGAGGTCAGGATCAAACGATGCAATCCCCCGCCATCTGATTTTACGCCGGAGAATCTTTCGATATGGAAACATGACGTAGAACGTTTCTGGGGACACTCGCTCCCGGAAAGCCGTTATGCCACCAGGGTGCAGTCCGGCGTCATTCTGATTCATAAAAAATGGCATCCGTTTCTTGCGCGCTGGGCTGTTCAGATCAAGAATGTTCTTCCTTCGGATGTGGGAATCCTCATGAAACAGGGGACAGCATATCATCAGACGGATGAAAGTGTACTGAGCAGCCTTCTGTGTTTTGACACGGATGCCCCGAGAGTGTCGGAGGCCTACAAGTTCGACGGGCATACGGACAAGACGCGGTTTTACGCGCATTTCGGATACAATCCGAAACCCTGGCAAATGTGGAACACCTATGCATCCCGTTGGCGTGAAGAAACGTTTTTGACCGTCGAGTGGCTTGTTGAAAACGGTTTCGTGAAACGAAACGAGATCCCGCTTCCGTTACGCCGCAGCTGGTGGCCGTTCTATCGTTGTATCGCACCTGCCGCGCCTTGGGTATGGCGTGCGATAAAGCTGAAGCGGAAGCTATTCAAATCGTAATCATGCGAGCCGGACCGCCGCCGGAGATCGATCCGCCGATCCTCCATCCGGCCTGTCTTTCGGCATTTCGGAAAACGCTCCTTTTTGTCCGCAGAGGTTTCATCGCCGGCCCCTTTCTTTCCCTGGGCATCATGCCGGCGTGCCGGCCGTTGCATCAGTGCGTATTCAGGAGTCTTTCCAACAGTTCGTCCTGGCGTTTTAAGTAGGCTTCGCGGGAAAAGACCTTGGCGCGGTTCGCACAATGAACCCGTTGCTGTTCCCGGAACTCCGCATCGGTAAGAAGACGTGCCAGGATTCGCGCCGCCTCATCATTTGTATGATATGCCAGGGCCGGGGAATCAACGATTTCGGGTGTGCCGCCTTCGTCCGGCACGATCGCAATATTGCCCGTGTTCAGGTATTCGACGATGGATATGCCAAACGCTTCGATGCGTTCCGCATGTAGTGCATAGGAGCCCGACAGCAGGAATTCTGTTTTTTCGTCTCCATACAAGGCTCCGACGAATCTTAACCAGTCTCTTTCCTTCGCCATATCGTCGAGTTTCCGACCATAGGACGGGGTCTGGTCAAGGCGGCCCGCGACATGGAACTTGATGTCAAGTCCCGTGAGCTCGCGAGCCTTTTCGACGATGTCGATAAGAGATTCGATTCGTTTCTCCGGGATGATGCGTCCGATATAGACGACCTTCAGCGGATCGCGTTCGGCAGCGGTTGATCCCGCCTCCAGCAGAGTCGGCGGATAAAAAACATAGCTGTTGAACGGACCGTAGAAATTTTTCATGAAGTTTTCCACGAAATGGGAGTTGGGATAGATATGCTCGCGTTGATCGAGGATGATCCTCCGTTTCGAACGCATTCCGAGGAGCGGACGTATGATTGAGTCTGAAAGGAAACGTTTCATCCTGACGGACAATCCTGCCCGAACAGGGTTGGCGGGATTCAGAACATACGCGGTGAAAGCATCGTCGCCGAATGCGAGCATATTGATGAATTGGTGGGAAGGCATCCCGAAGTCCATGATGCTCGCGGTGGATATGCAGACATCCGCATTCCGGGCAAGCCGTTTCAGCTGCCGGAATCTGTAGAACGAGAGAAAAATGGTATGCTTCCGGGGGTCATAGTCCGGCGGAGTTACCTGCACGACATTTAATTTTGACAGGTCAATGCGGATGCCGCAAGCCTTGCACGAACGTTCCATATTGCATGTCTGGTCCACCGCCACGGTCAGGTTGCTTTTTTTCTGAAGCGCCTTAATGAGCGACAACGGAAGATAGTCCCCGCCCCCGAGAGCGAAACTGAAACTGTAGTACAGCAGAACATTCTTCATTATGCGTTCCTGATCGTTGTGATTCCTTATTTGCTGCAAAAAAGACCGGGCCGGAAAAAGCTCGGCCGAAATGAAATCCGAATCGTTTCTGAAAACGGCCGGACGGAGACCGTTATTCTTCCTTTTCGTCCTCCTCTTCCCATGCGACCAGAATGCGCGCGAGGGAGAAGGAAAGGATGCTGAGCACGCAGCATGCGACGGAAGCCGTCCAGAAGAATTTGGAGGGGATCCCGGAATCGATCAGATCGAGATAGATCAGCACCAGTGCCAACGGGAAGCCGACGGCGGCCAGGGTGATGGATATGATGTAAAGCGTGACTTTGACTTTTTTCATGTCGGAGAGTTCCTTCCGGGAAGGACGAAACGGCTGAATTGCTGTTCATTCTTTGTAATTACTATACCATGTATTCTCTATGATGTCAAGTCCGCACGGGAAATAAAATGGAAATGAGGTGGTTTTCCCCCCGCGGCCCCCTGCGGGATCGTCGGGCCGCGGCTTCGGAAAAAAGCCCCGGCATCGGTCCCGTCTGTTGCGGCGAAAGGCGCGGACGCGAAGCCGCACGGAAAAGCGGGCCCGCTTTTTTTCGCGAAAATGGGCAAAAAAAAACGTTTTCCAGTTGACTTTATGCGGACCCCGTGGTATAGTTCGATTACATTTTATTTTATTGACGGAAAAATGACGGGCCTATGACCTCGAATCCAGGCATGAACATGAACTCGGTGCTGCCGCTGAACGCGCGAACGGCGCGTATTGCCGCGGGCGGCGGCCTCGCCGTATGCGCACACGAGTTTCCGGCGAACAGCGCCGATGACGCATCTTGCACCCGTCCCGCTCTCCCTTCTGAACAGAAACCCAACACAACCATTCACCATAACTGACCCATTCCACAAGGAGAAAAACATGAGCAGTCAACTGACGATCGGACTTGATTTCGGTTCCGACAGCGTAAGAGCCGTGCTGGTCGACGTGGAGAACGGCGAAATCCTCGCCTCCTGCGTCCAGAACTATCCCCGCTGGAGCGAAGGCAAGTATTGCGACGCTCCGAACAACCAGTTCCGCCAGCACCCGCTGGATTACCTCGAAAGCCTCGAAGTCGTTGTCAAGGGCGTCATGCAGGGCATCGAGAAGGAACGCGTGATCGGCATCGGCGTCGACACCACCGGCTCCACCCCGTGCGCCGTGAACAGGGAAGGCATCCCGCTGTCCATGCTGCCGGAATTCGCCGACGATCCGAACGCCATGTTCATCCTCTGGAAGGACCACACCGCCATTTTCGAGGCGGACGAGATCAACGCCTACGCGAAGTCCCACGGCGGCCCGGACTACACCATGTACGAAGGCGGCATCTACTCCAGCGAATGGTTCTTCGCGAAGATCCTGCACACGCTCCGCATGAGCGAATCCGTCCGCAAAGCGGCGTTCAGCTGGGTCGAACACTGCGACTGGATCCCGGCCGAGCTCACCGGCAACATCGACCCGCTGACCATGGCACGCAGCCGCTGCGCCGCCGGCCACAAGGCCATGTGGCACGAGAGCTGGGGCGGACTTCCGCCGGAGGAATTCTTCGCCGGGCTCGACCCCATACTCGCCGGACTCCGCGACCGCCTGTTCAAGGACACCGTGACGGGCGACAAGCCCGCGGGCAAGCTCTCGCAGAAGTGGGCGGACCGTCTCGGCCTTACCACGAACGTCGTGGTCGCCGCGGGCGCGTTCGACTGCCATTTCGGCGCGGTCGGCGCGCAGATCCACGCCTACGACCTGGTGAAGGTCTGCGGCACCAGCACCTGCGACATCCTCGTGGCGCCCCAGGTCAATTCCTGCATCCCCGGCATCTGCGGCCAGGTGGACGGCTCCGTGATCCCCGGCATGATCGGCCTCGAAGCCGGCCAGTCCGCGTTCGGCGACGTCTACGCCTGGTTCAAGCGCCTCCTCT
>JAEEQO010000246.1 GCA_016285335.1 Victivallales bacterium
CTGAGCCAGTTCTCCATCCGGCGCAAGGTCGCCATGACCTGCATCATCCTGATGCTGGCGATCCTCGGCGTGTTCGCGTACCAGAAGATCGGCATCGACCTGCTGCCGAAGTTCGACGTGCCGTACGTGCAGGTCACGGCCATCTATCCCGGCGCTTCGCCCGAGGAGATCGAAGTCGACGTGGCACGCCGCATCGAGGACGCGATCGCCTCGATCGAAGGCCTGAAGCACATCACGACCGTGTGCATGGAAAACGCCGCCGCGCTCACGCTCGAATTCGAGCTCGGCACCGACGTCGACGTCATGATCCATCAGGTCCGCGAGAAGATCAACACCATCATGGACGACTTCCCGGACGCCGTCGAGACCCCGCAGCTCAGCAAGATCAACATCAACGCCATCCCGGTCGTCACGCTGTTCCTCACGGGCACGCGCACGCTGGATGAGATGTACGATTACGTGGACGACCGGCTGTCCGACCAGTTCTCCTCGATCCCGGGCGTCGGCGAGGTCCGCATCCACGGCGGCAACGAGGTCCAGCTCCACATCATCCTGAACCGCGAAAAGATGGCAGCCGCCAACCTCACGGTCGCCGAAGTCCTGCAGAAAGTCGCGAAGAACAACGTCAAGCTCCCCGTCGGACGCGTCCGCGAGGCGGGACGCGAGATCAGCCTGACCTACAACGCCGAGTTTCAGGACCTGGAGGAGATCAGGGCATTGGAAGTCGGCAACCTGAGAGGCAGGCGCCTTTACCTCGGCGACATCGCCGACGTCCAGCTCGTTTCGAAGGAGATCCGGCAGGAGGGCTATTTCGGCGACGAGCTCGGCATCTGCCTCGAGATCGTGAAGCGCAGCGACGCCAACGCCGTGAAGGTCATCGACGCAGTCCGCGCAAAATACGAGACGCTGAACCGCGACGGCGGCCTCCCCGGCGGCATGCACCTCACCTGGTTCAAGGACACCGGCGGCTTCATCCGCGCCTCGGTCGCCGATTCCTGGCAGAGCGTGCTGCTCGGCATCCTGCTGACCGCCGTCCTGATCTTCCTTTTCCTGCATGAAGTCCGCCCCACGCTCATCATCTCCGTCACCATGCCGGTCTCCGTCGTGATCACGTTCGCGGCCATGGACCTGCTGCACTACACGTTCGACACGATGACGCTGGTGTCGATCGGGTGCTCCGCGGGCATTCTCGTGGCGAACTCGGTCGTCGTGATCGAAAACATCATCAAAAAGCAGCACGAAGGGCTGCCGCCCGCCGAAGCCGCCTCGAAGGGCACGGACGAAGTGCTCGTTGCCGTGGCGGCGTCCGCGCTGACCAATATCGTGGTGTTCGTGCCCGTGGCGCTCATGAAATCGGTCGTCGGCCTCCTGATCGCGCCGTTCGCGGGCGTGATGGTCATCGCCACGGTCGTGTCGCTCTTCGTGAGCTTCACCCTGACCCCGCTCCTGTCGTCGATCCTGCTGAAGGACACGGCCGGGCCGCGCGCGTGGCAGAAGGCGCTCTTCTGGCTGTGGGACAAGGTCTACGATCTGGTCGCCGCCGCCTACGGGCGCACGCTGAACGGGATCCGCCGTTTCAGCGGCGTCGTGATCATCCTGATCTTCATCGGCTGTTTCCTCATCATGCGCGTGGTTCTGCCGAACGTGAGCATGTCGTTCGTGCCGGACAACGACAAGGGCGAAGTCTCGATCGCCCTGGAATTCCCCGCCAACTTCAGCCTGGAGGAAACGCGCGCCCGCACCCTGGAGATCATGAAGGACGTCCGCGCGCTGCCGTGGGTGGTGAAGACGGGCGCGACCGTGGGCTACCGCAACGTGATGCCCGGCCAGGTGCCGGAGGGCGTCAATCTGGCGGAAATCGCGATCATCGGCAAGCAGAAGAGCGAACGCGAGCCGATCCACGAGCTTACGGCGCAGCTCCACGCCATCCTGGACAAATATGAAAACGTGCTGTACTCGCTGACGCTTCCGAGGGCGACCGGCGTGTCCGGCGTGGAAATGACGGCGTTCGTCTCCGGCGACGACTTCGACAGGCTGGAGGAATACGCCCTGCTCGGCGCGAAGATCCTGCGCGAGTCCGGCATGGCGCAGGACATCGACACCAGCGTCCGCAGCCGCAAGCCGCGCATCGTGCTGAAGCCGAACCGCACGGTCATCAAGGACCTCGGCGTCGACGCCTCCACGCTCGGCGCTTCGCTCGTCGGCTACTACGAGGGCATCGAGTCCGGCACGTTCAAGGTTGGCAGCCGCAGCTACGACGTCCGCGTGAAGACCGAGGAGGTCCCCGGATTCGACCAGGCCGCGAACATCGTCGCCGCGTCCATCAACGGCAAGCCGATCGACTTGGACGTGGTCGCCACGCTCGAGCCCGACCCGGAATCCATCGCGCTCATGCGCGAGGACAAGATGCGCGGCGGCTGGATCTACGCGAACCCGGCCCGCGGCTATACCGTGGACGACATCATGCGGCTGCTGGAACGCAAGCTCGCGCCGGAACTGGACCAGGGCTACGAACTGAGGTTCTTCGGCCAGGCGGAAATGATGCGCGAAGGCGCCGCCGAGTTCGTTTCGGTGTTCGCCATCGCCGTCATCATGACTTACCTGCTGATCGCCGCGCTGCTCGAATCCTGGTTCCGCCCCCTGCTCATCATGTTCACGGTGCCGCTCGGATTCGTCGGTCTCTTCCTGATCATCTTCCTCGCCGGTTCCTCCCTCTCCATGGTCGGCATGCTCGGCGCCGTCATGATGATCGGCATCGTGGTGAACAACGCCATCCTGATCCTGGATGAGACGCGCATGCTGGAGCTCTCCGGCATGACCAGTCACGCCGCCATGACGCAGGCCGCGAAGAACAAGTTCCGCCCCGTCGTGATGACGTCCATCGCCAGCGTCGCCGGCATGCTGCCGATGGCGTTCGGACGCGGCCTCGGCTCCGAACTCCGGTCCAGCTGCGGACTCGGCGTGGTCGGCGGCCTCTCGTTCGCATCCGTCCTGACCGTCTTCCTGATCCCCGCGCTGTTCTACAAGTTCGTCTACGACACCGCGCTGCCGAAGGCCACGCTCGGACGCCGCCTGATGTGCTTCTTCGGCTTCCGCCCGAAGGG
>JAEEQO010000247.1 GCA_016285335.1 Victivallales bacterium
CCGCGCGTGATGGATTTGAGGCGGTCGTGGAAGTCGATCAGGATCTCGTGCATGGGGATGCAGGCGGTGATCATCACGTGGTTCGCGTCGATGCTCTCGGTGTCGGTGCAGATGCCGCGCTTGTTCATCACCAGGTTCATGATGTCTCCGATGTAGTCGGTAGGGGACATGATGTGCGCGTTGATGAGCGGCTCCTCGATGTGGTCGATCTCGGACGGGTCGGGCAGGTGGACCGGGTTGTCGATCTTCAGCATGTCGCCGTTGCGCAGGTACACGTGGTAGATCACGCTCGGGTAGGTGGCGATGATGTCCATGTTGTACTCGCGGCGGAGGCGTTCCTGCACGATCTCCATGTGGAGAAGCCCGAGGAAGCCGCAGCGGAAACCGAACCCGAGCGCGGCGGACGTTTCGGACTGGTAGTGAAACGCCGGGTCGTTGAGCTGAAGCTTGGCCATGCTGAACTTGAGCTGTTCGTAGTCGGCGGTGTCGATGGGGTAGATGCCGCTGAAGACCATCGGCTTCACATCCTGGAATCCGGGCAGCGGCTCGGCGCACGGGGACGCGGCGTCGGTCACGGTGTCGCCCATTTTCGCGTCGGCGGGCGACTTCAGGTTCGGGATGATGTAGCCGACGTCACCGGGCCCGAGCGCGGGCACGGCTTTCATTTCGGGCGTGAAGACGCCGACTTCCTTGATCTCGCTCTCCAGCCCGGTGCTGAACATCTTCAGGCGGGTGCCGCGGGACAGAGTGCCGTTGAACATGCGGACGTAGGTCACGACCCCGCGATAGGCGTCGTAGATGGAATCGAAGATGAGCGCGGCGGTGCCGGGTTCCGAAGGCTTCTTCGGCGGGGGCACGCGCTGCACGATGGCCTCGAGCAGTTCCGGCACGCCGGTGCCCTCCTTGGCGGAGACCAGCAGGACTTCCTCGCGCGGGATGGCGAGGATCTCCTCGAGCTGGTTGTAGCACAGCGGCAGGTCGGCGGCGGCGAGGTCGATCTTGTTGATGATCGGGATGATGAAAAGGTTGTGGCGCATCGCCAGGTTCACGTTCGCCACGGTCTGCGCCTGAACGCCCTGTGTGGCGTCGAGCACCAGGATCGCGCCCTCGCAGGCGGCGAGCGAACGGCTGACCTCGTAGGAGAAATCCACGTGGCCGGGAGTGTCGATGAGGTTCAGCTCGTATTCGACGCCGTCGGACGCGGTGAAGAGCATGCGGACGGGGTGCGATTTGATGGTGATGCCGCGTTCCTGTTCCAGGTCCATGGCGTCCAGAAGCTGGGCGTGGACGAGGTCGCGCTTTTCGACCGTGTGGGTGATTTCGAGCATGCGGTCGGCAAGCGTCGACTTCCCGTGGTCGATATGCGCTATGATGGAAAAATTGCGGATGCGGTTCAGGTCATTCATGGGCTTTTCCGGTGGATTTTGGAGCGGGGTGAAGGAGTTTCCAGACGCGGTAGTATTCGGAGAGGCCCCATGCCTGGGCGTCGCAGCCGCGCGCCTTGTGGGGCCAGTCGCCGTCGAGGATCTCCGGCATGTGCATGATGCAGCCGTTGTCGAGCTGGATCGCCATGGACGACAGCAGGCTGGTCGCGGTGGCGCGTCCGAACGCTCCGTGCGTCATATAGTACGCCTCGGGGAAGAGCGGCATCTGCCACGTCCACGCGGTGCCGTTGTGGTACGCCACCTTGCGCCGCGTGTCCTCGTCGCCGCAGTAATGCCCCTGGTACGGATGCAGCGGATCGTTCAGCAGGGAGCCGTCGGCGCCGTAAATCGGGAGCGGGTACTTGACGGGGCGGTCCGCCAGACTGCGGATGCCGCCGGGGACGAGCAGTTCGGAAGTGTTGAGCAGAATGCCGCGGCGAAGGGCGGTGTCCTCGACCAGTCCGAGCGTGATGGCGAGGAGCTGGTTCGGGCGCAGATGGTCGTCCGGTTCCGCTTTCGCCGCCGGGGTGCCGGGGACGCAGTGGAGGCAGTCGGAGAGATAGCCTTCGTCTTTCAGCGGGAAGAATTTCAGGAACGATTCCCGGACTAGTCCGGCGAGCTTTTCCCAGCGGGCGGCCTTCTTCGCGGGGAGTGAATCCGCCAGGAAACGCAACGCGGCGTACCAGAGCGCCTGGATCTCGACCGGGTAGCCCTCGCGGGGCGTTCCGGCGGGGTAGTTGGTATCCATCCACGTGAAGTGCGCCGGGCTGAAGATGAGGCCGCTTTCCGGGTCGCAGGCGATGCCGTTCGGCGTGCCTTTCACAAGCCCTTCGGCGAGCTCGACGAGCACGTCCAGCAGGGTGCCGCGGTCCGCGACCGGGGTCTTCAGGAAATCGCGGCTGCCGAGCGCGTCGCACATGTCGCGGACGCCGATGAAAAGCCACAGCGGGGCGTCGGACGTGTCGCGGTTTCCGGTGTCGGTCCCGGCGATCATATTGCAGATGGTGCCGTCTTTCGCGAGCGAGGCGAACTGGACCAGGATTTTCTTCACGTCCTCGTGGAACGACGGTTCGGGCATCAGGCCGCGCACGAAGATGAGCGTGTCGCGTCCCCAGTCCAGGAACCACGGATACCCGGCGATCACGGTCTTCAGGCCGCCGCGTTTCACGATGAACGCGCGCAGGCTGTTCAGGATCACGGCCTCCAGGTCGTCGGACATCCGGTCGTAGCACGGCTTTTCCTCGGGAACGGGCGAGATCTTCGGCTCGTCCTCGGAGGTCGCGATCTGGCCGATCAGGTACAGCACGTCGTCGCCGGCGAGCTGGCACTTGAAGTAGCCGGGGCTGTAAAGGTCGCAGTTCGGGTCCAGGCCGCGTTCCGCCTCGTTCTCCTGGTAGTTCATATACATCCACTCGTCGGACCGCCGGAACGTCCCGGCGGAGGCCGTCATGCGGAAGATGCGGTCGGACGCCGGCTTGAATGTGAATCCGCGTGCGAATTCGGTCACGGCGGCGGGGAACGAGTCCTGCGGCCCCTCGGACGCCTTGGTCGAGCAATGGAAATTGCGGTCTTCCAGGTCGGGGCTGATGAGGAGATGCACCGGCTCGGAATCGGCGATCGTCTCGCCGACGCCCTTGTAGGCATACCGGTGGAACGACGCCCGGACGGCGTTGCGGTCC
>JAEEQO010000248.1 GCA_016285335.1 Victivallales bacterium
CGGTTCTGCTGGCGGCCGGCGGTGTCGATGAGCAGGTAGTCCACGTTCTTCGCGACGGCGGACTTCACGGCGTCGAACGCCACGGACGCGGGATCGGCCCCCTGTTTCGCCGCGACGATCTGGCTGCCGGTGCGTTCCGCCCACAGCGTGAGCTGTTCGACGGCGGCCGCGCGGAAGGTGTCGCACGCGCCGAGCATCACGCGGTTTCCGTCCTGCGTCAGTGCTGCGGCGAGCTTGCCGATGGTGGTGGTCTTGCCGCTGCCGTTCACGCCGACGAAGAGCAGCACGGTCACGCCCTCCGGGTTCTTCCGCATGGGGCGTGCGCCCTCGGAAAGGATCTTCTTGAGTTCGGCGGCGGCCACGCGGGAGATGTCGTCGGACGACTTCAGCTCGCCGAGCTTGTAGCGCTCGCGGATGTTCTGCACGATGGCGCGCGAGGCGGACATGCCGAGATCGGTGCCGATCAGCGTCTTTTCCAGTTCGTCGAAGTCCTCCTCGGTCCATTCCCTGTTGCCGGTGAAGAGCCCGGCGATCTTCCGGTTGACGGCGACGGCGGTCTTCTGGAGGCCGTTTTTGAATTTGGAAAAGAGGGAAAACATGCTTCCTTACTCCGTTTTGCCGTCCGCGGGCTTCTTTTCGATCTCGTTCTTGATGCCGTTCAGGATGCCGTTGATGAAGACGCCCGACTTCTCGTCGCTGAAGTCCTTCGAGATCTCGATGGCCTCGTCGATGCTCACGAGGTGTGGGATGTCCGAGCAGAAAAGCATTTCCGCCACGGCTACCTTCATGATGTTGCGGTCCACGGCGGACATGCGCTCGACGTCCCACTTTTCGGAGAATCTGCCGAGATACGCGGTGATGTCTTCGTCGTTTGCCTGGACGTGCCCGATCAGGAGCTCCGCGTAGGCTTTCGCACGGCGGAAAACGCGTGCGTCCGGGAACTCGCCGGATTCTTCGGCCTGTTCCCAAAAATCCTCCATCGTACCCTGCTCGGTCACGCTGTCGCGCAGGTCACATTCGAACAGGTACTGCATGGCAAGTTCGCGTCCGAGGCGCTTGAAGTGCTGGTGGGGCTGGAACTGCGGCTGATGTTTCTTTTTGGCGTTCGAGGACGGCTGTTTCTGTTCCGGGGAAACGTCTCCGGCTTCGTTTTCAGGGTCTGGTTCTGTGTTCATCGGTAACTCGGGGCTGAGATCTGAGGTCTGGAAAAGAGAAAGAGGTTCAGAGCTGCTTGTTCAGGTTCGCCATTTCGATGGCGGCCACGGCGGCGTCGGCTCCGCGGTTGCCCGCCTTGGTGCCGGAGCGCTCGATCGCCTGCTCGATGTTCTCGACCGTGACGACGCCGTAGATGACCGGGACGCCGGAATCCATGCCGATCTGGGCAAGGGATTTCGAGACCTGGCTGTAGATGGTGGAGGCGTGGGCGGTGGCGCCCTGGATTACCACGCCGAGCGCGACGACGGCGTCGAACTTGCCGCTTTTCGCGAGCTTGGAGACGGCGAACGGGAGCTCGAAGGAGCCCGGGACCCAGGTCTGCGTGATGTTTTCGGCGCTGCCGCCGTGGCGGACGATCGCGTCGACGGCTCCGCTGAAGAGCTTTGAGACGAAGAATTCGTTGAAGCGGGCGCACACGATGGCGATATTGAGTCCGGCGGCGTTCAGATTGCCTTCCAGCACGGTGATTTCGTCGTTTGCCATGATTGTTTCTCCTGATGATGTATGTTGAATTTGATGTGATTTCAGTTCGGTTCGATTTCGTGCGGGCGGGGTCAGATCAGGTGCCCCATCTTGTCCCGTTTGGTGTCGAGGTAGTGTTTGTTGTATTCGCCGGGCTCGATCACGATGGGGACGCGCTCGTCGATGGTGAGCCCGTAGCCGTCGATGCCGACGACTTTCATCGGGTTGTTCGTGAGGAGGCGGAGGTGCTTGACGCCCAGGTCGAGCAGGATCTGCGCGCCGATGCCGTATTCGCGGAGATCGGGCGGGAACCCGAGGCGGATGTTGGCCTCGACGGTGTCGCAGCCTTCCTCCTGGAGCTTGTAGGCGCGGAGCTTGTTCGCGAGCCCGATGCCGCGTCCTTCCTGCCGCAGATAGACGAGCACGCCCGCGCCCTCTTTCGCGATCATGCGCATGGCGGTGTGGAGCTGGTCGCCGCAGTCGCAGCGCATGGATCCGAAGACGTCGCCCGTGAGGCATTCGCTGTGCATGCGGACGAGCACGGACTTGGCGGATGCCACGTCGCCGTGGACGAGTGCCAGGTGGCAGGCGTCGTCGAGCTTGGAGCGGAACATGTGGAGCATAAAGTCGCCGTACGCGGTCGGGAGTTTCACGCAGAGTTCCTCCTCCACGAGCTTTTCCGTGCGGCGGCGGTATTCGATGAGGCTGGCGATGGAGCAGAGCTTCAGGCCGAATTTCTCCTTGAACGCCGCGAGGTCGTCCAGGCGCGCCATCGTGCCGTCGTCCTTCGTGATCTCGCAGATGACCGCCGCAGGCTGAAGCCCCGCCAGACGCGCCAGGTCCACGGACGCCTCCGTGTGGCCCGTGCGCTGAAGCACGCCGCCGGGACGCGCCGCGATCGGGAACACGTGCCCGGGGATGCCGAAGTCTTCGCGTTTCGCCTCGGGATTGAGGAGCGCTCTGATGGTGGCGGCGCGGTCGGCCGCGCTGATGCCGGTGGTCCCGGTCAGTACGTCGACGCTTTCCGTGAACGCGGTCTTGAAGTGGTCGGTGGAAGGCGCACGGTAGATCTTGAGCTCCTTCGCACGCGCCTCCGTGATCGGGGCGCAGACCAGTCCGCGTGCATGGGTGATCATGAAATTCACATGTTCCGGCGTGATCTTTTCCGCCGCGCATACCAGATCGCCTTCGTTCTCGCGCTTTTCGTCGTCCGTGACGATCACGAGCCGTCCGGCGCGGACGTCCTCCAGGACGCTTTCCACGGCATCAAATCTGCTGTCCATTCTCGATTGACCTCGTAGTTTGTTCTGCGGCATCGGGACTTTTTGCGCAAAGAACATGCGACGCTGCAATGATTCTCTCATCCGGACTGCCTCGCCGCCGTCCGGCGC
>JAEEQO010000249.1 GCA_016285335.1 Victivallales bacterium
CCCACGCGTTCATCCAGCAGCTCAACGACGGCCGCAACGACTTCTTCATCACGTTCATCGAGGTCCTGAAGGACAGCACGCCCGCGCCCGTCTCCGACGGCATCGACATGGGCGACTATCTGCACGGGTTCCTGACCGGGCTTTCCAACGCGCTCCGCGGACACGGCCGCAACGTGATCGAAATGCGCATCCCCGAGGTGAACGCGTTCTGCCTGGGCATGATCATCGCGCTGTACGAACGCGCCGTGGCGGCCTACGCCGAACTCATTCACATCAACGCGTTCCACCAGCCCGGCGTCCAGGCGTACAAACTCGCGAGCAAGGGCGTCATCAAGCTGCTCACCACGCTCGAAGCTTCGCTGCCCTCCGTCGCGCCGTTCTCCGGCTCCGCCGCCGAACTCGCACAGAAGCTCAATCTCGAAGACAGTCTCTACGAGCTCGAGGGCATCCTCGCGAAACTCGCCGCGAACTCCGATACCCGTCAGCTGCCGGTCCGCATAGGACGCGTCTGGAGCAAGGACGGCGGCTGGGTGTACACGGTCGAGGCGAAGTAAGATTTTTTTCCCGGCGGGGGAAGCCGATGAAAGAGCTCCTGGAACGTATCCAGTCCTGGTTCCTGTCCGTGACCGGCATCATGAGCGCTACGGACGAGGAGGCCATCGTGACCGCGCTGCTTCTGATCGTGGTGACGGGTCTGATCGGCGGCGTGATCGCGAAGCGTCTTCGTCAGCCGCTCATCCTGGGGTACATCCTCGCGGGCGTGCTGGTCGGCGTGCTCTTCAAGGCCGGGTTCGGCGACGCCGCGAACAGCGCGGTGAACTCGTTGGCGAACGTCGGCGTGGCGCTGCTGCTGTTCTCCATGGGGCTGGAATTCTCCAAAAAGGACATCCGTCCGATCTTTAAAGTCGCGGTCTTCGGTTCGCTCGCGCAGGTCGTGTTCACATTCCTGGCCGGAACCGGCATCGCCTGGCTGCTGAGCCGGGATCCAGCCGTCAATTTCAGCGGCGAAACGAAGATCCCTCTGTTCGGTTCGAACGTTTCCCTGTTTCTCTTCGGCGTCTGTTTCGTTTCCACCAGTACCGCGGTCGTCCTGAAGACGCTCTCCAGCAAGGGATTCGAAAATACGCTCTCCGGACGCGTCATGATCGGCGTTTCCATCGTGCAGGACCTGACCGTGATGCCGCTGATGCTGCTGGTCTGCCAGTTCGGTGCGATCTCGTCGTCGTCCGGGAGCGGTTTCTACTCCTGGTTGCCGCTGATTCTCAGCACTGTGTTCATGGTGCTGATGCTGACGGTCGGCGCGCGGTATCTGCCGAAGCTCACGGAACGTGCGGCCCGACTGGAATCGAAAGAGCTGTTTCTGCTGACCATCACTGGCATTGCGCTGGTGTCGGGCGCAATTTCCGTGATCATGCAGGTGTCCTTCTCGTTCGGCGCATTCCTGGCCGGCATCGTGCTGAGCGACAGCGCGTACGGACGGAAGGCGCTGTCCGAGCTGTCTCCCGTGCGCGACTTCTTTGCCATGCTGTTTTTCGTTTCCATCGGCATGATGCTCGACGTGCGCTATCTGGGTGCGCATTGGGGGCTCGTGGCCGTACTGGTCATCCTGACCGGACTCGCCCGCACGTCGTTCCTGTCCGTTATCACATGGGTTTTCAAGTACCGCAACGTGGTCCCGGTGGCGATGTTCTTCGGGATGTTTCCGACCTCGGAAGTCGCGTTCGTGGTGATCGGGACCGGCTTGCAGGACGGACAGATCACGTCCGAGATGTATTCGCTGGTCCTCTGCGTGGTCGTCTGCTCCATGATCGCCGGGCCGATCATCAACAGCCTCACGGCTCCTGTCTACAAGCTGCTCCGCCGGACCATCTGGCGAAATCTCGAGCTCGCCGACATCACGCTGCCGCAACCCGATCTGGACGGACACATGGTGCTGGCCGGCGGCGGGCGCATTTCGCGCGTGATCGCGCACGTTCTGATGCGCCTGAAACTGAAATACGTGATCATCGAACCGTCCTTCGATGCCTACCGCGAGGCGCGGGCCGAGGGCGTGAACGTGATTTACGGCGATCCGATGAGCGACATCATCCTGGCCGCGGCCCGCATCGGCGCCGCGAAAGTCCTGGTGCCGATGATTCCGAAACTGGAGGAGTGCCTTGGCGTCATCGAGCAGGCGCGCAAATACAATCCCGAAATCCGCACGGTCATGTGCGCTGCCTCGCCCGAAATCGAAAAACGTCTCTCCGGGGAAGGCGTCAACGAGATCATCCTCTCGAATTTTGAGGTCTCCCTGGAGTTGACCCGGCGCATTCTGGTGCTGAACGATATTTCCGAGGCGCGCATCCAGAACTATCTGGATTCCGTCCGCGCCAGTCGTTACAAGCCTATGCTCGAAGGCAGTCCGGCGTTCGCGCTTGCCGAGAAGATTCGCGCGTTCCAGGGACTGATCGAACTGAGCTGGACGCAGGTCCAGCCGGACAGCCCGCTGGCGGGACGTTCCATCGCGGAATCCAACGTCCGCGCCATCACCGGCATGTCCATTGTGGGCGTCATCCACAAGGGCCGGGTCGATGCGAATCCGCGTCCGGATACCATACTGCATGTGGGCGATCTCGTCGCCGCGATCGGCAGCGAAGAACAGGCGGCCGCGTTCGCCCTACTGACGCATTCCCCGATGGCCGCTTCGCCCGAATCCGCGACCACGATGGCGATCCCGATATGAAATCCGGGGCTGTTGAATTGGAAACAGGGCGGATTCCGCCCGATCGAAAAAAGGAGGTTGAACTGTGAGACATTTATTTCAGGTGGGCGGGATGCGGTGCGCGTCCTGTCAGGCGCATGTCGCGAAAGCCGTGAGGGCCGTTCCCGGCGTGCGGGAGGCCGAGGTCAATCTCGTGACCGGGCGCATGACCGTCGAGACGGACGACGCGCCTGAAATGCCGGAGAAGATCATCGGTGCCGTGAAGAACGCCGGATTTACCGCCGAACTGATCGAGGAGACGCCCGCGAAGGTCGCTGCCACGCATATCTTTCAGGTGGGCGGGATGCGGTG
>JAEEQO010000250.1 GCA_016285335.1 Victivallales bacterium
TCCCGGTCCCGCAGGTCCGCCTGAAGATCAAGGTCTACGAGCTCGACACCGAGAACGACGACCGCATCGGCATCGACTTCCAGGGCTGGAAGAACAACGAGGGCGCGGACTTCTTCTCCGTCGGCGGCCGCTACCGCAACAACTGGTCGTCCGTGTACAGCGGCGGCATTGGCCCGGTCGCGTCCTACGGCTCCGAGCGCACCAGCTACTTCAACTTCAATCCGAAGTGGAACACGCGCTACATCGACTTCCTGGAGTCGCGCGGAAAGGCGAAGGTCCTGCACACCGGCGAGCTCTGCATCCGCAACGCCGCCGAGGGCGCCACATTCGCCCGCACCACGCAGCTGCTCTACTCCGACGACTCCGCCGCCGTCTCGAAGGCGCAGAGCGACCCCGACATGGGCGTCGGCCCGTACGAACTGCTCTCGAAGGTCATCGGCGCGGTGTTCGACAAGGGCGATCCGCTTCCGGTCGGCAAAGGCGAGGCGCAGGAGATCAGGGCGTTCCCCGGATTCGGGTTCACCATGACCGTGAACAACGTCTCCGTCAACCTCGAAGAAACGCGTTTCGACGTCACGCTCTCCAACTCCAGCCTGCTCGGGTTCCAGTCCAACGGCGCCCCGCGCATTTCGAACGGCAACGTGGTGAAGCAAGTCGTGAGCCTGCCGCACGGCAAGGACACGTTCGTGATCGGCGGCCTGACCAAGCAGGAGGAGGTCGAGTCGCGCACCGGCGTGCCGTGGCTCATGGACATCCCCGTGCTCGGCTACCTCTTCAGCTCGGTCTCCAATTCGGTCAAGCACACGGAGCTGGTCGTGATGGCGCAGGTCGAGTGGGACGCCCCCGCCGACAAACCCGATCTCAAAAACACCTCGAAGCCGGAGACGCGCGGCGCGCCCGTGGCGGTCCCGGTCATGCCCGCGCAGAACATCCCGGCGGACATCCCGCAACCTCGGATCTGAGCGGAGAAAGGATTGGCATTATGAAACACGTCTTTTCCGCCGCGTTCGCTCTTCTCTGCGGACTCTGCCTCGCCGCCTGCGTGGTCGTCGAGGAGAACAAATACGACGTTCAGGGGGCGGACGAGGTCGACCTTGCCCGGTCCGTCGAGCTCGGGAACAACATCCTCGCGGCGTTCCGCGACGAGGACTTCGCCCATCTGAGGGAGAATATCCCCGGCCCGCTCCAGACGAAGATGACCGAAAAGGACTTCAATACCTCGTGCAAGAACTGGGCCGACACGCTGGGGCGCATCAAGGATTTCGATTACGTCCTTGAGCTTGAAACGCCCGCCGTGCGGAACCTGATCTGGAAGGTCGGGTTCGAACGCGACGACACGGATGGAAACGAGGTCGAACAGGACATGCTGTTCCGCCTCGTGACCGGAAACGTCGACGACGAGACGTGCGTGCTGTCCTGCGGTTTTTTATAAGTTCAAAATGAGGATAAAAACGGGCGCGCCTTCTTTGCATGGAAGACGCGCCCGGATTTGAGCTTGCAGTGAACTTAAATCATTTCACGGGGGCGAGTGTGATGCGGCCCACGTTCAGCCCTTCGGATTTCCAGCGCAGTTCGAGCGTGTGCCAGCCCTGCTTGAACTTGATGGTGTAGGACTTCGTGCTGACCCAGTTCTGCCAGCCGCCGGTGGCGTTCGCAATGAACGTCGTCTTGAGCTGCCCGTCGATCAGGACATCGACCGCGAGCTGCGCCAGGGCGTTCGTCTGCCCGCTCGCCACACGGGCGGAGATCTTGAACACGCAGTCCTGCGGCGCATGGACGCTGTAGCGCGCCACGCTGCCGATCTGCGTGTAGCCGATGTTCTGTCCGCCGCCTTCGTCCTGCGCGGCTTCCGTGCGGAGTCCCTGCGAGAGGAACGCCGCGTCCGCGCCCGCGTCGATCTTCGCGCCCGCCGCCGGGTCGAGTTCGATGATGCGGACCGGACGACCGTTGCGGGTCGGGACCTTGAAATCGAGCGTGTATTCGCGGGCTTCGAGGTCGTTTTCCGTGCGGACGGTCACGGTCTTCGCCGCGTCGTCGCGCGTGATCTTCTTTTCTACTCCGTCGGGCACGGCGACCTCGATCTTCGCGCTTGCGAAATCGATGCCGGGGAGGGTGTACGAGGTCAAGCCGGGCCGGAACCCGATCGGCTGGCCGTTGACCGTGATGTTGTCCGGCACGGCTTCCGGCGCGTCGCTGTCGACCGAACGCGGCAGGCCCGGCGCATCGGAGAAGAACACTCGGTACGTGAGGGTGCCGAGTTCGGAGGTCGCCGTGATCCGGTAGAATTCCTTTCCTCCGGCGGAAAGTTTCGAAACGGTCGTTTTCACGCCGTTGACGACACTCGGTTCGGGCGTGATGGTCGGGAGCTCGCCGGCCGCGCGGCAGAAGACCGTGTAGTCCAGCACCCGCGAATCGAATCCGCGGAGCCATTTGCCGTTTACGAGAATGCCCCTCAGATGCGGAGCTATCGGAGCGGTGCTGATACGGCCGGTGTACTCTTCGAAGGCGAACCAGTCTTCGCCGGGCCAGTAGGTATTCGAGAGGCGGCCGTGCGCGTCGCGGAACGTGCGTGACTTCATCACGAAGTTCAGCACGTTTTTCACGCTGCGCTGCATCTCGCCGAGCGTGATGCCCGCCGTAATGTCGTCCGGACGGCCCGCCGCCACCCATGCCTCGTAGGATTCGAGCAACGAGTTGTCTTTACCGCGGGCGGGTCCTTCGCCGGGCATGAGCACGTCCATCTGGGAGCGGACGCGCCACGCGTTGTTTTTGACGTGTAGGATGTCGGAGGAGCCTTCACGCGCCCACCAGTCGGTCATGAGGGAGCCGGTCCAGCCCCACTGGCCGCGCAGGATGGTGGTGTTCAGGTCGTAGTTGTAGTAGTTCCAGAAGCTGTTGACCTTGTTGTAGCTGCCCATGATGTTGTAGGGCTTGCCGACCTTCACGCAGATCTCGAACGCCCGGAGGTAGATCTCGCGGAGGGCGCGTTCGGAGCAGCGGGAGTCGTTGTAGTTGCGGTTGGT
>JAEEQO010000251.1 GCA_016285335.1 Victivallales bacterium
CGTGAGGGAGGACGTGGACGCCCCCTGGATTCTCACGCGGTGGCCGCCGAGTGTGCCGACGATCGAGTCGCTTGTGGTGCCGGCCGCGTAGTTTTCGGAAAGAGGATAGATCGGGGGAACGAAACCGCCGAGCTTCTCATGGCTGGGAATCCCGCCGTATTCGTTGCCGTAGGTGGAGTCGTCGAAGACGAACTTCTTGCTGAGGGTCACGCTGCCGCTCCGAGGAAGGGTGAACCCGCTCTTGACCGAAACGTCCTGCACGCCGGCCCACGACGACACATGGGCCGCCAGCGTGCTGCCGCGCGACTGGTTGATGACGTCGTAGGTTTCGGAAAGCATCCCCGAAAGCCAGTAGGGGTAGCTCTCCGCAACCTCCGCGACGCCGGCGAGGCGGCCGCCGAAGTAGGTTGTGCGGCCGTCCATCGTGACCGTGTCGGCGCCCGATCCCCGCGTGACCGAGTCGCCGTAGCAGATGATGGTGTGGTTGGCGTTGGGCGCGGGCGGGGGCGTGTCCGCCGTCTCGGGGTCCTCGAGCATCATGTCGATGAAGGCGTCGATGCGGTCGCCCGCGCCGGCCGCGTCACCCGCGTCGGCCGCGCACTGGAGGAGGAAGGCCCGGCACTTCGCCTGGAGCGTGGAGGCGGAGGCGTTGTAGCCTCCCATGTTGGTAATCCAGTTGTCGAACGTCTTGTAGCCGTAGGAGGTCGTCATGGCGCTGTCGTCGTTGTAGCACCAGGAAAGCCCGTAGTCCTTCTTCGCGTCGGTGTCCGCCACGCCGAGGACGCCGAGCACGACGAGGCCGAACGCCCCCGTG
The DNA here is from genome assembly GCA_016285335.1 of Victivallales bacterium. The sequence goes on from JAEEQO010000251.1 coordinate 815, forward strand.
CGGTCCTGGCCCTCCGAGCAGTGGAAGAGGACCGGGCGCTCGGCGGCGGCGAGGAGGTTCGTAAAGGCGGCCCAGTGGGCGATGCGGGCACCCGCCCGCGCCGAGCCCGTCGCGGGCACGGAGCTCGGAAACTCATAGCCCGTCTCCTTGTTCACGTTGTAGCGGGGGATGTCGGCGCCGATGTTCGACATGTCGATGACGGGGCGCGCATGCGTCCAGGACCACCGCGCGCTCTGCTCAACCTCCGGCGGCCTGGTGTACCACGTCTCCATGAATGCCTTGGTACGGAAATCGAGGTCGAAGCGGATGCCCAGGTTGTACTTCAGATGGTCGATCTCCAGATCCTCGCCGGCGTCGTTGCTCGCGTTGCAGTCCTCGAGCTGCCCGCTGCGGAAGATGAGGCCCTGGCGGACGACCTTGCCGTTCGCCCCGGTCCAGCCGCCCATGTCGCGCAGGTTCTTGCCCTGGCTACCCGCCTTGGATGGATCCTGCTTGCGGTACACGATGCGCGGGGCGTTGCGCTCGGTGAAGAAATGGCCGGTGGCGGTGCTGATCCCGTCCGTGACCGTCCACGTGTAGTTTCGGCCCACTTCCAGGTCGAAGAAGACGGCTTCGGGCTCGGTGGTCTCCTTCACGTAGACGGGCGTCCCGGCCGAATCGATGTGTGTGCGCCAAAGCTTCACCGTGTAGGGGCCGCCGGCCCCGCTCCAGGAGAGGACGGTCGGCACGGAGTTGGTCGCGTAGTCGTGGAAGTAGTTTAGACGGGTCTGGTTCGGGGAGTTGTCGGTGTTCGCCGTCTTGAAGAAGTTGTACGTCAGGAAATTCGCGTTGGCCAGATGTGCCTTCATCCTCGCGGACATCGTGGAGATCGTCGCGTAGTCGGCGGGTTCGACGATGGAAGGCGGGACGTAGTCCGCGCCGGGAACGGCCGGGGTGAACTTCGGTTCCGGGTCCTCGAGCATCAGCGCCTTGAACTGGGTTATCTGCGTCTGGGCAGTCGCCGCGCCGACGCCGGCGTCGGAGGCGCACTTGAGAAGATAGGACTCGCACTTGTCGGCGAGACTGGCCCCGGCGTAGTTCTGGAGGAATGTGTAGACGTCGTCAATCTCCCAGCGCGAGAGCACGAAGGACTCGTTGCTCACGGCGTACCAGGAGAGGCCCCAGTCGCGGTTGAGGTCGGCGCGCGGGACGCCGAGGAGGCCGAGGAGGATGTAGCCGAGCGTGCCGGTGCGGTCCTTGCCCCACATGCAGTGGAAGAGGAGCGGCATGTTCGCCTCCTGGCAGAAGTTCGTGAAGGTGTGCCACACGGCGGCGCGGTTCTGCTTCGCCGTCTGCGTGGGGCCGGTCGACGCGGCGTTCGCGTACCCGTAGTCCTGGAAGCATGCGCCGCAGGCGTCCTCCGAGTGGAAGCGCGGGATGCCGGGGGCGATCGGCGAAATCTTCAGACCCTGCGGCCAGGTCCAGGTCCAGTCGTTGATGAAGATGCCCAGCCACGTGTCCGACGTGGCGCGGAGGTCGACGTCGAGCCTGATGCCGAGGACGTCGCGGACATAGTCGAGAGGCTGGTAGCGGTCCTGGGAGTCCTTCGGGTTGTCCATTGAACAGAGCTCGGTCATGGCCGAGCGATAGATGCGCCCCTGGCGGACGACCTTCCCGGCGGTGTTCGTCCAGCCGCCAATGTCGCGGCCGTTCACGAGGTGGCGGATGCCGTCGCCGCCCTTGTAGGCAATGATGCGCGGGGCGTTGCGCTCCACGTAGAAGTGGCCCGTCGCCGACGCGGCGCCGTCCGTCACCGTCCAGCTGTAGTTGCGGCCGATCTCGGGGTCGGTGAAGAGGGCCGATGTCTCGCTCGTCGTCGCGGTGAAGACGGTGGCGCCGTCGCGGACGCGCGTCACGGCGACGGTGGCCGGGCCGCTCGTCCCGCCCCATTCGAGGCGGATGAAGCCGTTGGTGTACTTGTAGTCCTTCTCGTAGACGAGGCGGGCTGCGGTCCCCTCGGTCCGGTAGGTCTGCCAGTTGACCATGGCCGCCGAATCCTTGAACGACTTGAGGAACGGGCTCATGGACGAGGCCGTTGCATAGTCGGCGGGACTCACGATTGTCGGCGCGGCAACGGCGCCGAAACAAGCGAACGCAAGTGCGACGATGGAAGCAAGAGACTTGGACACATTCTTCATTGGCATCTCCTTTTCCTTGCAAATAG
>JAEEQO010000048.1 GCA_016285335.1 Victivallales bacterium
GATCTTCAGGTCCTTGTAGGAGACTTTCGTTTCCCAGGAGCCGAGGCCGACGAAGCCGCGGAACTTCTTCTGCTTTCCGGCGTCGACGGTGAGCTTCAGGTCGAGGTTGCGGTCCGCGCGGTTGTTCGCGAACATGACCTGCGTCCAGTAGGACGGCGTGCCGAAGACGCGGCTCTGGTCGAAGACGATGGCGTCCGGGTTCCAGGTCTCCCAGCCGACGCGGCGGAAGAGCGGCGCGTAGGAGCTCATGATCACGATGTCGCCGTTGCGCTCGAGTCCGGTCATGAACGCGGCTTCGCCGAGCGCGGCGTTCAGGTTGCCTCTGCCCGCGCCGCTGGTCACGGCGTATTCGCCGAAGTAGATCTCGGGGCCCTTGCGGTCCTGGTTGTCGAACCGCGTGGCGTCGCGGCGGAAGGTGTTGGAATCGGAGTACAGATGCGGGTCGAGGATGTCGTTCTTATAGCCCGCGGTGGCTTCGTTCGCCACGAGGCGCATGTTCGGGTACTTTTCGAGGATCGCCTTCGCGATGAGGGCGTAGCGTTCGGCGTAATCGCGGCCGCCGTTCTCGTTGCCGATTTCCATGTACTTCATGTTGAACGGTTCGGGATGGCCGTTTTTGGCGCGCTCGGCGCCCCACTTGGACGTGACCGGGCCGTTGGCGTATTCGATGGCGTCGAGGGCGTCCTGCACGAACGGCTGCATCTGGTTCATCGGGACCACGTACATGGTGTCCCTGCCGTTTCGCGTTTCATGTCCGATGCCGCAGTTGATGACGAAGAGCGGCTCCGCGCCGAGGTCTTCGCACATCTGGAGATATTCGTGGTAGCCGAGCCCGTTGCTGGCCTGGTACTGCCAGATGCACCACTGGCCGATGCGCTGTTCGACCGGGCCGACGGAATTCTTCCAGATCGCGCGGTTCTCGATGCCGCGTCCTTCCACGAAGCAGCCGCCGGGGAAGCGCACGAACGCGGGCTTCATGGCGGCGACCATCTTCATGAGGTCGGGCCGGAGGCCGTTCTTACGATTTTTCCAGGTGCGGCGGGGGAAGAGCGAGACCATGTCGAGCCAGTAGGTGGCGGCATTGCCGCTGGAGATCACGAACTGGCAGTTCGGGTCGGTACGCTGGGCGGTGAGCAGGATCGTGTACTTGCGCCAGTCCTTCGTGGGCGTGACGCTGTTGTGCGCGATGACCTTGCCGTCGTGTCCGACGACGGAGACGTCGAGGCGTTCATTGCCTTTCTCGGATTTTGCGTAGAACGTGAGGTCGTATTCCGCGCCGGCCTCCATGAAGATCTGGCCGGGCTGGTTGCGGATGCCGTCCTGCCAGCTGCGGTTCGCCCGGCGCGGATTGCCGCCCTGCGGCCCGCCCACGAATCCGCCGTTGATCACGCGGCCGCCGGCCTCCGCGACGACTTTCAGCGAGGTCGGATTGTTCGCGTTGAGCGTGTTGGCGCGGTCGAGGGTGATTTGGGCTTTTTCGGAAAGCCAGGCGATCGGGAACGCCGAGTTGTCCTCGAACGAACGGTTCTGGATCATTTCGGCGTAGATGCCGCCTTCGCCCGCGCGGTTGATCTCCTCGAAGAAAATGCCGTAGAGCAGGGGGCTGATCTTCGCGCCCGGATGCGCCGTGTCGATCTTGATCGTGCCCGCGGACGGGGCGGCGTTTTCGGGCGCGGCTTCGGCGGAGGAACACCCGGCGACGAGTGCAACGGCCGCTGATGCGGCGAGGAGGGAGAGTGAGACGTTTTTCAGCATGGTATCGACCTTTCAGCGGTTAGCGTTTTAGTTTTTTTGATACTATAATATCGAAACAAAAAAAGTCAACCGCCCGAAACAAAGAAAAGAGGAAAAAAATGCGGCACCTTCGCCGACTTCTGCCGCCGCCAAAGACTCCGTGCCTTGCCGCAGTCCCTGTGTTCATTCATTCTTTTTGAAATAATACATGTGTATTTTACTTGAAAAGCACATGAAATACACTATATTAATATGTGCAATCAAACAACAAATATGGAGGCTATCATGATTTCTGCACAGACATCCAATCTCACGGTCCGCCTGGACGCCCAGCTCAAAAAAGACGCGGAACAACTCTTCAACGACCTCGGGATGACGCTTTCCGGCGCCATCAACATCTTCCTGCATCAGGCGATCGAGGAACAGGGCCTGCCGTTTCAGGTGAGGAAAAGCCGTCCGAACCGCGAAACTCTCGCCGCCATGAAGGAGGCAATCAAGGTTGCGCATGACCCGAACGCCAAGACGTATTCCTCTGTGAAAGAACTGATGGAAGAGCTTGAAAAATGACGTACAAGCTGAAACTGACATCGCAGTTCAAAAAAGACTTCAAGCGGATGAAGAAACGCGGTTGTGTCCCGCAGCGTCTTAAAGCAGTCCTTGATATGCTTACGACGGGTGAGCCTCTGCCAGTGGAATGTCAGGATCATGTGTTGTCCGGAAAGTACGCCGGATTCCGTGAATGTCACATTCAGGCCGACTGGCTTTTGATTTACTACATTGAAGCCGACCAGCTCGTTCTGGTTTGCTCCAGGACCGGGTCCCACAGCGATTTGTTCTGAACGGGGCTGAGGTGAAACGGATCAAGCCTCGTGGTAGCGGCGCATGGCGAGGCGGACCAGATACGCCGTAAGCACGAAGAAGAGCGCACCGGCCACAAAGACGAAACGGACGCCGAAATGCGCCACGATGGGACCTCCGGCGACCGGAGCGAGTCCGAGGCCGAGGCAGCGCATGGCGGAAGCCCAGCCGAACATCTGGCCGCGGGAACGTTCGTCGGTTTTTTTCGCGAGCCAGATCTGCATGGCGGGGTCGATGCCGCTGCTCATGAACGTGGAGGCGAACCGCAGGATGAAAAGCGCGACGATCCCCCACACGAACGAAATGGAGAGCATGAGGACGGCGGTCAGAACGGCGGAAATGACGGCGAGGCGTCCGGGCGGATAATGGTCGGCGAGGTATCCGAGCAGGAACCCGGATGCGACGCCGGCGAGTCCGCAGAGGCCGGACAGCGCGCCCGTGATCTTCGACGCGCCTTCGATGCCGCCGTGGAGCTGCTGGACGAAGAGCGAGACGAAGGAATTGTCGAACGACCGGGAGAACATGACGATCCCCATGATGAGGAGGATCGGGAAGAGGAGGGAGATCTGAGCGGTTTCCGGGCGGAGCGCGTGGACCATGCCGCGGAACCCGGATGCCTTGCTTTCCGGCGGGGTGTAGTATTCGCGGAAGAAAAAGAAGACGGCGGCGAACGCCATGACCATGCACAGGGCGGAGATCACGAACGCGGGGCGGTATCCGGCATAGTCGGCCACGTAGCCGCCCGCGAACGCCCCGGCGATGTTGCCGGAGAACATGGCGCTGTTCAGGGCGCCGAGCGCGAAGCCGTTGTGTTCGCGCGGGGTCTGCGTGGAGATGAGCGCCTGCGAGGCGGACATGGTGCCGCAGAACGCGCCCTGGATCATGCGGAGGACGATGAGCACGAGCGGACTTTGCGCCACGCTGATGAGACCGATCGCGACAGCTCCGCCCACGTAGGAGCGCAGGAGCATCTTCTTGCGTCCGTAACGGTCGCCGAGCGCGCCCCAGACGGGCGAGAAAAACATCATGGTGAGCGGGCAGGCGGCGCTGAACGCGGCGACCCAGTATGCCAGCTCCGCCTGGTCCGTGATGTCCATGTCCGCCTGCATCAGGTACGGGATGAACGGCAGCCCGAACGAGAAACCGATGGCGGACATGAACTGCGCCAGCCAGATGACGCAGAGATGGCGTTTCCAGGTCCGTTCGAGGTCCGGCAGGCTGCCGGAACGACTGGCGGACGGCGGGACATCCGCCGTTGTGGATCGCTGCTGCCGCATGGCCGGCTCCGTGTCAGGCGCGTCCTTCGCGGGCTGCTTCGAACGCGGCGAAGGCGTCGGGGAACGGCGACAGGGCGCGTTTGAGGATGCCGTGGATGTGCGCGATGGCGACGCCGTAATTGGTGAACGGGACGCCCTGTTCGCGGCAGTGCAGGATGCGTGACAGGACGGCGCGGCGGTTGAACGTGCAGGCTCCGCAGTGCAGCACCAGATCGTATTCTGTCAGGTCGTCCGGGAAATCGGCTCCGGCGGCCACGGTGAACTCGATGCCGTCCGAATGACAGTATTCGCGGATCCAGCGCGGGAGCTTCACACGTCCGATGTCGTCGCCGATGGGATGGTGCGTGCATGCCTCCGCCACGAGCACGCGCGAACCGTCGTGGAGGCGGTCGATGGCGGCGGCTCCGGCGGCGCATGCTGCCAGGTCGCCTTTCATGCGCGCGAGCAGAATGGAGAAGGACGTGAGCGGGATTTCGGGGGGAACGGAGCGCGAAGCGATGCCGAACGCCTGGGAATCGGTCACGGCGAGCGCGGGCGGCGTCTTCAGGCACGCCAGCATGTCGGCGATATGGTGTTCGGTCACGCACAGGCAGAGCGCATCGTGGTCGAGCGTGTCGCGGATCGCCTGGACCTCCGGCAGGATCATGCGGCCTTTCGGCGCTTCCTTGTCGATGGGGGTGATGAGCAGCACGGGATCGCCCGGCGCGATCAGGTCGCCGAGCATGGGACGTCCGCCGAGGAACCCTTCGGGCGCGGCGTTCACGAGCGCGGCCCGGAGCGCGGCAAGACCCGCTCCGGTGAGCGTGGAGACGGCGACATGCGGGATCTTTTCGGCGTCGAGCTTTGTAACGAGCGCGGGATCGGGTGCGGCGAGGTCGCTTTTCGTGAAGACCACGACGAGCGGCGCGGACCGCCCGCGGAAGAATTCGAGCACATTTTCCTCGGTTTCGCCCCAGCCGCCATCGGTCACGAGCAGCGCCAGGTCGGTGCGGTCGAAGATGCGGCGGCTTTTTTCGACGCGCATGCCGCCGAGCGCGGTCGGGTCTTCGTCCAGCCCGGCCGTGTCGATGAAGAGGACCGGCCCGAGCGGGGGCAGTTCCATGGGCTTTTCGACGGGATCCGTGGTGGTGCCGGGGACGTCGGAGACGATGACGACGTCCTGTCCGGCGAGGGCGTTCAGGAGCGAGGATTTGCCGGCGTTGCGGCGTCCGAAGAAGCCGATTTGGAGGCGGAGTCCCTTGGGCGTGTTCTGGATCATGGCCGGTGCGCGGAAAAGGTTATTTGGTTGAGGATTTCGTCGCTTTGATCTTTTCCGGCGTGATGTAGACGATGTCGCCGAGGGCGATGTGTCCCCTGGAATCGGGCTGCATGAGGACGTTCATTTCGACCGTGCCGGAAATATCCTTCAGGGGGAGCACGACGTCGCCGGGGGTCGTAGCCTTTCTCTCGAGGGCGAGTTCACCGTTGAGATAGATCGAGGGTTTTCCGGTCATGTTCCGGAAGCAGAGCGATCCGCCTTCCTCGGCAATGCCGGCCGGAAGATCGAACTTGCAGAAGAAGACGACCCAGTCCTTCGGCTTGAGGATCAGGTCTTCGCCGATCTGTGCGGGCGAAAGCAGATCGCCGGAATTGTCCGACAGGAGGCCCGGCTTCGATGTGGACGGCTGGGAGACGCGCCAGCCGGAGATAGTGACTTCGCCTTTTGTGAATCCGGGAATAACGGGCATCATCGTCTTTTCCGCGGATGCGACCTTGATACTGCATGTTGCGGATTTGAGTTTGCCGCTTTTCGCCGTGATTTCGATGGAGCCTTTGCCCGGGATGGACTGGACGATAAGCTGGGCATAGCCGTTGAAGAGCGGGCGCGAATCGGCCTTTTCCGGGAGCGTGCAGGTCGGATCGCCGTTGCCTACGCCGATGTTGCGTCCGAGGCCGGTGATCTCGAATTCGACGGGGATGTTCGCATCCGGGACGATGCGTCCGGCGGTATCGACGGCGCAGACCGTGACCGGTACGGCGTCGTATCCGTCGCCCATGATCTCGGTCCGGTCGGGAATGAGCTTGAGCCCGACGGCTTTTCCGGTCGTTTCAAGCTGGGTGCGGACGACTTCCTTGCCGTCCTTTCTGCCGATGAGGAGCAGGGTGCCGGGTTCGTATGTAATCTTGTGCGTCAGCATTTCGACGGGGTCGACCTTGGCTGTTCCGATGTTCTTTCCGTTGAGGATAAACGAGACCTCGTCGACGTTCGTCGCGCAGAAGACTTCGACCTCCTTGCCGTCCATGTCGAGTATATTCCAGTGCGGGATGGCGTACAGGACGGGTTTGCTGAGCCACTGCGCCTGACGGATGTAGAACGCCGTCTTCGGGAAGCCGCAGAGGTCCATGCAGCCGAAATAGCTGCTGTTCGCCGGGAACTTGTTGTTGTAGGGGGTGGGTTCGCCGTGGTAGTCGAATCCGGTCCAGACGAACGTCCCTGCGAGGAAACGGCGGTTCAGGACGGCTTCCCAGTCCTTGCGGTGGGTGGTGCCCCAGCTGGCGGCGTCGACGTCGTAGGACGAGCTGATGAATTTTTCGCGGTCGGTGGCGAATTCGCCGCGCGTCTCGAACGCGCTGGCGCCCTCGGTGAGGAGGATGGGGATGTTCGGGTATTTGGCGTGGAAGTTGTCGATCTGGCCGTACTGGTAGTTGAACCCGACCACGTCGAGGACGTTCCGGGCGCTGTCCGCCGAGAAGAATCCGCCGTTCATGGCGGCGAGGATCGGACGGCTTTCATCTTCGGACTTGACGGCGTTGACCAGCGCGCGGGCGATCTCCTGTCCGCGGTATTCGCCCTGCAGGGGTTCCTCGTTGAAGATGCTCCAGGCGATGATCGAGGGATGGTTGCGGTCGCGGCGGATGTGCGCGCGGACGTATTCGAGCCAGTCGGGGCCGGCGTTGAACGCGCGGTTTTCGTCGATGACCATGAGACCGTATTTGTCGCAGAGGTCGAGGATGTTTTCGCTCGGAGGATTGTGGGAGCAGCGGTAGGCGTTCGCGCCCATTTCCTTGAGTTTCTTAATACGGAATTCCTCAATGGAGGCGGGGACCGCGGCGCCGACGCCGGCGTGGTCCTGATGGTTGCAGACGCCCTTGATCTTTATCTGTTTGCCGTTGAGGGTAAAACCGTTCGTGAAATCGAACTTGAACGTGCGGAATCCGAAGTTGACGGTTTTCTCGTCGAAGGTGCGGGCCTCGCCCTTGACTACGACATTGAGCTTATAGAGGGACGGTGTGTCCGGCGACCAGAGCTGCGGCGAGGCGAGGCGGATCGAGAACGGGACCCGCACCGTCTGGTTCACGGGCAGATTCGGGAGCAGACGCTTGGATTCGACTTTCTTTCCGTCCGGGTCGAGGATGCTGAGGTCCACGACAGGCGACATTTCCATTTTGCTGTCGTTTACGAGATCGACATGGCCCTCAATGGTCCATCCGTCGAGCTTGACCAGGGGATTGACCTGGATTCCGCCTTCGGTCTTGATGTGGACCGGGTCGCTGACGATGAGCTTGACGTCGCGGTAGATGCCGGCGCCCTCGTACCACCAGCCTTCGAAGACCGCCGCGTTGACCTCGATCGCGATCACGTTGTCGCGTCCGTACATCAGCGCGGGCGTGATGTCCATGGTGATCGTGTTGTAGCCGCTGTAGTTGTGGTGGAAAAGCATCTGGTTGATCCAGAACGTCGAATGCGTGGCGATGCCGCCGAACTGGAGTTCCACCCGTTTCCCCTTCCACGTGGACGGCACGAAGAAGCGCTTGCGGTAGTAGCCCCAGCCGCGTTTGCGGAAGCCCTGTTCGCCGTCTTCCTCGGGGTAGAATCCGTCTTCGACCGCCCAGTCGTGCGGCAGGTTGACGGGACGGAATCCCTCTTCTTCGAAGTTAATCGCGGTGAAGGGCCAGACGACGTCCGACGTGGCGGCCTTCGCTCCGGCCCAGATGGATTTGTGTTCCCTGTATTCCTTCGGGGCAAGCTGGCGGTCCGAACGCAGGAACATCCAGTCCGGGTTGAAATCATAGATCTCGGCTGCGTTCCCCGTCCCTGCGAGGAGCAGCAGGAAAAGAAACATGCAGAAAACTTCGGCGGCGACATTGTTCGTTTTCATGGTATGCGGGCCTTTCTTCAGGTGGTCCCGTCCGGATTTGTCCGGCGGAAACAGGTGATCGGAAAAAACACTATGATTAATAATATAGCATTCCGGACGGCGGAATCAAACCGGCTGTGGAAAAAAAGGCCGGCTGTCCGCCGCGGAAACGGAAAACGCTTCAGAACGAGACGTTGATGTCGCCGGAGATCGCCGTCGGCTGCGGGATGAGTTTCAGCCCCATGGTATTCTGCCAGTCCTGGTCCCAGGTGTTGAGCATCAGCGGATCGGTCGGAGGACCGAACGGGTTCAGGTCGATCACGATGATCTCGTCCTTCGAGGTGAAGTAGATGTCGATCACGAGGTCGGGCTCGGGGAGCACCCAGAAGTTCTTGTCGATGAAGTCGACGGCGAGCGTCCAGTATTTTTCGCGGACTTTTTCCAGGCGCGGGTAGTTCCGCGTCATCCAGTACTGGCTCATGGCACGCAGTTTGCCGCCTTTGACGAACAGGCGGAACTCGCGTGCGTTGTCCATGCGGCGGAACGGTTTGACGCAGATGGCCGAGACCGCTCCGTTCTGAGCGGCGTTCCGGACTTTCGCGCTCTGCGTCAGGAAATACCATGCGCTTGTGGCGGACCGGACCGCGCCGCGCTTTTCTTCGAAGCGGACCGTGTCGGTCGGGGCGACGAGGTCGGTGCCTACGAAGCGCGTGAACGGGAATTTGCTCATGGCGCTGGCGAGGCGGTCGATGACGCCTTTCGCGATGCCGGATTCCGTGTCGCCGTTCTGAAGCGCCTGGATTTCAATATCCATGAGGAATACGAAGTTGGTGGGCAGGGAGTAAACGGAGAGACGCGGATACCAGTTCTGGATCCGGCAGTGTTCAAGTTTTTTTTCCATAAATGGCCGTCTCCTTGTTTTTTGGACGGTTAAAAGTCGGAATCGTCAAAATCGTCGTCCTTCCGCTCGGGCTGCGGGCAGACCTTCTTTATGACGGCCTGAAACGCGAAGAGCTGGTAGACGAAGAATATGATGACGAAAAGAATTTGAAACGGAATAAACCTGCCGCCCCCCGCCGCGTCGAACAGCGTGGCGAAGATCTGGGCAGGGAAGGTGGAATAGACCATGATGGTCAGGACGTTCCGGTACGCGATCTCCTTCGGCAGTGTGGAGGCCCGGAGATACTGGACCAGCGATACCAACAGGACGATCAGCCCCGCCTGGAAGATGTTCCGGCCGAACGTCCCCAGCAGGATGACGGCGGTCAGCAGGGAGAGCGCGGAGCGGGCGGCCTGCGATCCGGTGATCATGACGGATGACTTCTCCGATTCCTCTTTCCCGGCGGATTCCGGCACGGTCGCGGGAGACGTGAACTCCTTGCCGAGCACTTCCGCCAGGCCGGGGCCGGAGTACATTTCCCAGTTCGGCGCAGGCTGTTCCCCCGAGACAAGCTGGGCGAACAGGCCGGGCGCGGGCAGAAGGTCGGCGATGAAGATGTCTTCGCCTTTCAAGGTCGTCATTGAGCCCCAGGATGCCAGCCCGCCGGGGAGGATGGTGATGCCGAAGTCGGACGTGCGGCCGATGTTGCAGTCCTCGCTGGTGAACGTATGTCCGGGGTAATATTCCAGCATGATGTACGGGAGTTTCAGGCGGCGCGGCGTGTCCGGGTCTTTCTGGAACGAGAGTTTTTCCGGCGTGATCACGAACGCCCCGATCTCCTCGTCGAGGGCTTTCCCGGCGCGTTCGAACGGCCCGCGCTGGACCAGCGTGCCGACGACGGCGGCAAGAATGGCGCAGACCACGGTCAGCAGGAAGAAGCGCCAGATCGCGCGAACGGGCGAGGACGTATAGATCTCCGTCAGGACCTGCGTTCCCGCGCACAGCCGGAACGTGGTCGCGAGGAATCCGGGGGTGGTCGGTCCGGTGTCTTTCCCGGGCAGCGGCATGGTCAGACGAGCCTCCTGACTTTGAATCCGCGGGGGCCGTTGCGCTTGATGAGCTTGTCGACGCGTCTGGAGATCGCCGGATAGGCGTCCGGGGCGACTTTCTGGACGAACACGATGCCGTCGAGATGGTCGAGTTCGTGCTGGACGACGCGCGCGAGCAGCCCGCCGCATTCGAGGACGAAATCGGAACCGTCGAGGAGCATGGACTTCAGCACGACGGAATCGCTGCGCATGACGTTGGCGAAGATCTCCGGCACGCTCAGGCAGCCTTCGTCGAACGGGCAGAGGTTGCCGGAGTACGAGACGATCTCCGGGTTGATGAGCGTGATGGGCATCAGCGGCAGGAGCTTCTTTTCGCCGGGGGAGTGGACCGGCAGTTCGTTGCCGTCCTCGTCCTTGGGCGGGTCGATGTCGATGGTCACGATGCGCTGGAGCAGCCCGACCTGGTTTCCGGCGAGGCCGATCCCGTGCGATTTATACATGATGCGGAGCATGGCCTCGGAAATGAGTTCCGTTTCCTCGGTGATCTGTTCCACGGGCCTGGCTTTCGCCGCCAGGATCGGGTCGCCGAGCAGCCGGAGTTTGAGCTTGTCGACTGGGATGTTCATGCGGCCTCCTTCCTCAAATCGGTCACGCGGTCGCGGCCAGTGCGGCGCGGATGCGGCGGGCGCATTCCTTCACGCCGATGCAGACGACCGTTTCGTAGATGCTTGCGCCGACCGTGACGCCGCAGACGGCGACGCGTACGGGCTGGTTGAGGGCGAACTGGGAGAGCCCGTCGGCGGTTTCCAGGGCGCGGAGCGCGTCCTCGACGGCCTTCGGGTCGTTTTCGGGGAGAGATTCGAACGCGTCGGCGGTCTTCGCGAGGGCGGCGCGCATGGGTTCCGGCGTGAGGAACTTCTTCACGCCCTTCGGGTCGTAGTCGACGGGGACGGCGAAGAAATAGGTCCACGCGGCCAAATCGGTCATGAGCTTGGTGCGGGTCTGCATCAGGTCCGCCACGGCGTCGAATTTCGCGCGGTCGACGGATTCCCGCCACGGATAGGCGGAGGCGAAATCCCAGGCGCGCTGGCGGAAGACCGCCGGTTCGAGCGCGGCGATGTACTGCCCGTTCAGGTTCGCCATCTTCACGGCGTCGAACTGCGCGGGCGAATGCTGGACGCGGGCGAGGTCGAACGCCTCGACGAGTTCCTCGCGGGACATCTTCTCGCGGTTGTCGCCGGAGGACCAGCCGAGGAGCGTCAGATAGTTGAACAGCGCCTCGGGGAGCACGCCTTTGCCGCGGAAATCGCCGACGAACGCGTCGCCGTCGCGCTTGCTGTAGGGCTTGCCCTGGGCGTTCACGATCATCGGCAGGTGGGCGTAGGACGGGACTTCTGCGCCGAGCGTGCGGAACATGAAGAGATGGCGGTAGGTGTTTTCCACGTGGTCGTCGCCGCGCACGATGAGCGTGATGCCCTGCGTGATGTCGTCGCACACGTTCGCGAGGTGGAAGACCGGGCTGCCGTCGCTGCGGACGATGATGAAGTCGCGCATGCTGTCGAGCGGCTTCGAGAGGTGGCCCTTCACCATGTCGTCGTAGAAGACTTCGCGGCGGGTAAACGTCATGGACGCGGCGTGCTCGACGGTCACGGCCGCGCCGTTGCCCAGAATGTCGTTGAGCTTGTCGTCCGTGAGGCTGAAGAGCGTCTGTCCGGCGGCGTCGAGGATCGCGAGGTCCCGGAATCCGGCGAGGCACGCCTGGTTTTCGACGGGCTTGCCCTTCGGCGAGAGCGTCGTGAACGTCAGACCGCCGCCGTTGACCAGGACCGCGGTGTCCGGCGCGAGCGTGAGCGAGGCCGGGCCGACCGTGCGGACGAACGGGAAGTCGTCGCAGCAGAAGGGGATGCGGAAGAGGATCGGGGAATGTTCCGTGACGGGTCCGAGCGGATAGGCGTTGCCGTCCGCCATGAGCTTTTTCGCTGCGTCGAGGTGGTTCTGCGCCTGCGTAGTCTGGTAGAGGACTTCCTCGTCGTAGTCGAGCCCGAGCCATTCCATGCACTCCAGAAGCGTGTCGATGGCCTCTTTCGTGGAGCGTTCGAGGTCGGTGTCCTCGATCCTGAGAATGAACTTGCCGCCCATGTGGCGGGCGGCAAGCCAGTTGAAGATCGCGGTGCGGATGTTGCCGATGTGGACCTGCCCGGTGGGGGAGGGTGCGAATCTGAGTCTGTGCTGCATAGGAAAAGATGCGGGCCGGAAGCGGCCCGCCGCTGTGTCAGGTTGAATGAGTTTGGAAACGGATCAGTTTGCGTTCGTGGCGGCGAGGATCTGCGCCTTGGCGTTGTGCATGCTGACGACGGCCTGGGCGAGATAGGTCTCCGCGTTGACGAATTCGCGCTGGACTTCGTTCACACGGGTGATGGCGCAGTTGCCGGCCTCGTATTCGTCGTCGACCAGGTCGCGCATCTTGCGGACGGCTTCGAGGTTCTTCTGGAAGAGCTTGACGGTCTTGAGGCTGACGATGTAGTTTTCATAGGCGGTGCGGACGTCGTTGACGACGCTGATCCACTGGTCGGCGAGCGCGTACTCGGCCTGTTCCATGGCGGCCTGGGAGGCGCGCATGTTGAAGAACGTGCTGCCGCCGGAGAAGAGGTCCCAGGAGACGTTGATGCCGGTCGTGAACGTGCTGTAGCGGCGTCTGTTGATGCCCTGGTGTGACGTGTAGGTTGGATACTTGTAGGGGCTGTAGTGCGTGGCGTTGTTGGTGTAGCCGAGGCCGATCGAGGTCGTCACGGTCGGGCCGAATGCCGCGATGCTGGAGTAGTAGCTGAACTTGGAGGCTTCGAGGGCTTCGCGGAGCGCCTTCAGGTCGGGGCGGTTGGAAAGGGCGGCGTCGAGGTAGACCTCTTCGCTGTCGAGCATTTCGCCGTCGATCGCGAGCTCCTCGGGGAATTCGACTTCGTCGGGGATGGTGCCTTCGGTGAGGCCCATGAGCGCGGCGAGCGCGTACTTGGAGGAGGCGAGGGAGTAGTTCGCGGAGTAGAGGCTGCTTTCGGCGTTGTTGTAGTTGACCTTGAAGTTCAGGACGTCGGACAGCGTGGAGGCGCCAACGCCGTACTTGAGCTCGGTTTCCTTGAGGAGCTGGCGGTTGTAGCGCATGTCCTCGATCGCGATGTTCTTCTGCGCCTTCGCGAGCATCACGTTGTTGTAGGCGTAGGCTACGCTCTGGAGGAGCAGGCGGCGGGCATCCTGCTCGGACTGCTCGGTCTGTTTCCAGGTGTGGCGGGCGGACAGCAGGTTGAACTCGCGCTGGAAGCTGTCGAACACGAGCAGCGAGGCGGAGAGCGACGGGGAGAGGGAGAAGCTCTTGTAGCTGGCTCCGGCGTCCTCGGTGTAGCCGCGGTAGTTGGTGGAGTTCATCCCGAAACTGGCCGTGACGGTGGGCAGGTAGTACGAATATCTGCGATAATACTGGGCGCGGGCCTGGGAGACCGCGAAGTAGCGGCTCTTGAAGCTCGGGTTGTTCTGGATGGCGATGGTCTGCGCCTCGTCGAGGGTCAGGAGCTTGAGCCCGGACGGAAGCTGCTGGTGCTCTTCCGCGGTGACTTCGGTGTATTTGTCCTTTGAAATGGCCGCAGGCGGTTTCGCGACATTGCAAGCGGTCAGGGCCGCGAGGAGGACCGCGGAAACGACGGTCGCGCCGAGGACTTGAGTCTTCATCATATCTGGTCGCCTTTCGATGGTGTGAAATGTTTTGCAAACGAATCAATACCCCTAAATATACATCCCCGCGGGGGAATAGTCAAATGTTTCTCCTAAGAAAAATGTATTTTTTCACACGGAAAACGCCCGTAACCGGGAAAAGTGCGTTTTCGGCGGGGAAATGCCTGAAACATCGTGAAAAAAACTTGTAAAAAAATAGTGGCGGGATATATTATCGTTCAAAATCTCTTTTTACAACTCCTCCGTTTCTCTGCTTCCATGAAAAAAAATAGTGAATTGCTGATCGCCGCTGCCACGACGGGCGTTTCCGCCGTCCTGCTCCTTTGTGCATGTCTGTTCGTCGTGGGCGCCGTCCCGTTGTCCTCCCTGCCGCCGTGGGGTGTCTGGGTGTTCGGTTTCTCGGTCGGGGCCGGGTTCGTCGCCATGGCATGCGCCCGGAACTTCGGCGTGCTGATCGGCGTCGTGGTGCCGGGGCTGCTTCTGGGCATCCTGGGGCTGCACTGGGCGCTGACCGGAGGCGACGTGAAACGCTGCATCGCGCTGGCGCTGGCGTCCGCCGGGTTCTGGCCGGTCCTGCGGATCGGTTCGCAGATGATCGCGACGGATTTGCGGACGCGGTTCGGAATCGGTTCGGGCAGCGCGGTGTTCACGGGCGCGGCGGTCCTGCTGCTTCTGGGAAAAGCCGCGGCTCTGCTGACGGCACGTGCCGGAGCGGGCGGCGTCCGGGCGCTGATGATCGTGCTGGCGGTCTGGCTGGCGGGTCTTCTGGTCTGGCGCCCCTCGCTGATCCTGCGGACGCTGGGGCTGATCCTGTCGCACACGCTGTACCGCATCCGCGTCGACCGGATCGAAAACTATCCGGACGCGGGGCCCGTGCTGCTGGTGGCGAACCACATTTCGTTCCTCGACTTCATCTTCATCCTGTGCCTGAAGCCGCGCCGTGTGACGTTCATGGTGGACGAGGTGTTCTACCGGTTTCCCGGCCTGCACCTGTTTTTCCGCTGGAGCGGCGCGCTGGAAGTCCCGCGCAAGATGAACCGCGCGAAGATGCGGCTTCTGATCGAACAGACCCATGCCGTCCTGAACCGCGGCGGCGCGGTCTGCGTCTTCCCCGAGGGCGCGATCTCCCCGAACGGCATCACGCACGCGTTCCGGTCCGGGTTTTACCGCCTGATGCCGTCGCCGGACATCCCGGTGATCCCGGTTCGCCTCGGGCTGCACTGGGGCAGCCTGCTGACGATCTACAACGGGAAACTCCGGTTCATCAAGCCGCGTCTGCTGCCGATTCCCGGCACGATCATCGTCGGGGAGCCGATTTCGCCGCGCTGGAACGGGTTCCGCATCTGGCAGCGCATTCAGGAGCTCGGCGCCGAGGCGGAGATGAAGCCGGTGCGCGGCGAGAAGACCGTGCATTACCGCTACCTGCGGCGTTCGCTCCAGCATCCGTTCGAAAGCACGTTCAAGGACGCCGACGCGCCGAAGGGGCTGTCGAACTTCGCCATGCTCGCGCAGTCCATCATCATCAGCCGGAAACTGAGGAAGATTCTGGCGGAACGCGGCGACGACGGGCAGTTCGTCGGCGTGCTCCTGCCGAACAAGGCGGTTTCCGTGGTGGCGCTCCTCGGCGTGATGTTCACCGACCGCACGCCCGCGATCCTGAACTACACCGCGGGCGACGCCGTGATGCAGTCCATGTACGACCGGGCGAAGCTGAAGACGGTCATCACGAGCCGTCTGTTCCTGGCGAGGCTGAAGAAGCCCGTGCGCGACGAAATGATCTTCCTGGAAGACCTGCCGAAGCTCGTCACGAAAGGCGACAAGCTCCTGACTGCCGCGCAGATCATCTTCTTCCCGCATCAGCTCCTCATCCGCGTCGTTTCGCCGAAGCACGGCACCGACCTGATGTACCCCGCCGCGCTGCTCTTCTCCAGCGGATCCACCGGCATGCCGAAGGGCATCCTGCTGTCGCACCACAACATCACCGCGAACATCTGGAGTTTCTGGCGTCAGCTGAACTGGCTGTACGGCACGGAGCGCATTCTCGGCAATCTGCCGCTCTTCCACGCGTTCGGCCTGATGGTCGGCCTGTGCTTCCCCGGCGTGACCGGCACGAAAGTCACGCTTGTCGCGAATCCGCTGGACGGCAACGGCGTGTGCAAGGCGGTCCGCGACGACAAGGTCACCATGCTCATCTCCACGCCGACGTTC
>JAEEQO010000252.1 GCA_016285335.1 Victivallales bacterium
AGGTGCGACTTGTCCGGCAGCGTGAGTGCGCGCGTGGTGGGGTCGAGCGTGGCGAAAAGCTGGTCGGCGGCATAAGCGTCCGCTCCGGTCAGCAGGTTCAGCAGAGTGGATTTGCCGGCATTGGTGTAGCCCGCGATCGCGGCGTTCGGCAGGTTGGCGCGCATGCGGCTTTTCCGCTGGGTGCCGCGGTGTTTGCGGATTTCCGCGAGCTCGGCTTTCAGGTCGGAAATGCGCTGGCGGAGTTCACGGCGGTCGTATTCGATCTGTTTTTCACCGCCGCCGCGGGCTCCGGTCACGCCGCCGCGCTGGCGCGACAGGTGGGTCCAGGCTCCGGTGAGGCGCGGCAGAAAATACTGGCAGCGGGCAAGTTCGACCTGAAGCACGGCCTCGCGGGTCCGCGCGCGCGAAGCAAAAATGTCCAGAATGACTTCCTGGCGGTCGATCACTTTCATACCGAAGAGCTGTTCCAGGTTCCTCTGCTGTGTCGGACTGAGCGCGACGTCGAAGATCACGATGTTCGCGTCCGCCTCCTTCGCGGCGTCGCGGATCTCCTCGGCCTTGCCGCTCCCGACGTAATATTTCGGGTTCGGCGCCTTCAGCCCTGCCACGACCTGGCCCGCGACCGGCACTTCGAGCGTATGCACCAGCTCGGCGAGCTCCTTCAGGTCGTCCGCAGTGGATGCCGGATCGGCGGGATGGATGCAGGGACCGACAAGATACGCGCGGAACACGTTTTTCCGCTCGTTTTCGTCCGTCCTGTATGTCATGGCCTGAGGCATGCGTTCCGTCTCCCGTCGAAGTCAGAGGCTCCCGAGGAAAAGGGAACGGTACCGGATGAAATACTGAAGCCCGGAACCGACCGTGATGAGCACCACGGCCGCCTGGAGGCATTTCCAGACGATCGCCCAGGAAGACACGCCGAGGTCAAGCCCGAAGAGGTGGATCCAGGCCGCGCCGCCGAACGCCAGCGTGAACATCTGCGTGGCGGTCTTCAGCTTGCCCCAGCGGTCGGCGGAAATGATCACGTTCTTGGACGAGGCGAGCGTCCGCAGTCCGGTCACCATGAACTCGCGCGTCAGGATCACGATGAGCACCCAGCCGGGGATCATGCCGTAATCCAGCATCATGATGAACGTGGCGAGGATGAAGATCTTGTCTGCCAGCGGGTCCATCAGGCGGCCGAAGTCGCTTTCCACATGGTATTTCCGGGCGAGGTAGCCGTCGAGCAGGTCGGTGATGCCCGCCAGAAACGCCACGATCAGGGAGATCACGTGGCAGATGTACGCGGTATCCTCGCCGACCTTGATGCAGGTCGGGTTCACGCTGTCGAAGTTCGCAAGCACCACGAAACAGAAGATCAGGATGATGCGGCTGACCGTGAGTGCGTTCGGGAGATGTTTCATTTGCCTTTTCCTCCGGGCGTCTGCCCTTCAGGTTCGTATGTTCCGTACAAATCGTATGCGGTCCCGCGTGTGATCTTCACCGGGACGATCATCCCCGCCATGAGTCCGGCGGGGCACCGGGATACATGAACGGTCTGGTCGATGTCGGGGGCGTCCATGAGCATGCGGCCGCGCCATCTGCCGCGTCCGGCGTCCTCGTCCAGGATGACCTCGACGGTCTGTCCGGCGAGCGCCCGGTTCGTTTCCCGCGAGATCGTTTCCTGTTCGGCGGCGATCGCGGCGGCGCGTGCGGCGGCGGTCTTCGCGGGGATGCGCCCCTTCATTGCGGCCGCCGGGGTGCCGTCCTCCGGCGAGTATGTGAACACGCCGATGCGGGAGAATATGCGGGCTTTCACGGCGTCGAGAAGCATCTGGAAATCCGCCTCGGTCTCGCCGGGGAATCCGGTCATCAGCGTGGTGCGGATCGTGAATCCGGCGTCGCGGAGCCTGCGGATCACGTCCGCCTGGCGTTCCGCGGTGATGTGGCGGTTCATCGCGGCCATCACGGAGTCGGAAACGTGCTGGACCGGCATTTCGATGTGCGGGATCAGGCGGCGGCATTTTTTGAACGCCCGGATCATGGCGTCGTCGATGGACGCCGGATGCACGTACATCAGGCGGATGCGGAAGTCGCCGGAGAGCTTGTCGAGCGCGGCGAGGAGTTTCGGAAGCTCGGATTTGCCGCCCCGGTCGCGCCCGAACGCCCCCGTGTCCTGCGCGATCAGGATCAGTTCGCGGTAGCCGATCCCGACCAGGGACTTCGCCTCGGCGACGACGGATTCGACCGTCCGGCTGCGGAGCGCGCCGCGGATGGACGGGATCAGGCAGTAGGTGCAGCAGTTGCAGCAGCCGTCGGCGATCTTCAGGTAGGCGAAATGGCCGGATTCGACGGGCAGGCGCGGCGTGGATTCATCATAGATCCACGAACACGTTTTTGCGGTCTTTTTTTCTGAATGCGGCTTGCCGGCGGTGAGGCGTTTCAGCACGGCGCCGATCTCGGCGGGACGGTCGATGCCTTCCCACGCGTCGACCTGCGGAAATTGCGCGCGTACCGAGCCGTCCTTGTCCCATTGCGGCAGACAGCCCGCGACCACGATGATTCGGCCTGCGCGGCGTTTTTTCCACGCGCAGGCACGGCGGATCTCCTCCATGGCCTCCTTGCGGGCGGAAAGCAGGAACGCGCAGGTGTTGATCCACATGACGTCCGCCTCGTCGTCATCGGCGGTCAGGCCGAATCCGTCGACAAGCAGCGCCCCGGCGGCCACGCCGGTGTCCACCGTGTTTTTCGGGCAGCCGAGGCTGACCAGACGCACCAGACGGGGCTGCGTCCGCTGTTTTTCCTCGTGTTTTTTCAAAGCTGAAATCTCCGCGATCCGGGTTGTTTGGTGTTTTTTATTATTATAATGTAGCACACAAAACTTTTTTTTCCAGTTTTTTCCGCAGAAAAAAACGGCCTCTTCGAACGTTCTCCGTCTGAAAACGGAGCCCCCCGCCGATCGTCAAGCAAATCACTGCGCTTTGCGGTTTGCATTTCCGTGCTGCTTGTGCTTATA
>JAEEQO010000253.1 GCA_016285335.1 Victivallales bacterium
CCGTCTACCTGCCGAAGAAATAAACAATCACATAATTAATCCCGCCGGTGTCTGTGTGCAGAGCAGGCATCGGCTTTTTTTGTTTTTTTCAACGGTTTTCACTTGAAATAATCCAACGTCAGGTTTATATTATTCCATACAACACAAAGGATTTCCATCATGCCGTTCATTTTCCGATACAAGGGCTTCGTCATCCGCTTCTGGTACTGTTTCGAGGAACGGCGTCGGCATGTTCACGCCATCAGCGACGACGCAAACGTCAAGATTTGGCTTGAACCGGAAATCTCCGTCGCGTCCGTCAAAGGGCGCATCAACGAATCCATGCTCAATGAACTTCTTCAGGAGGTCAAACGAAATGAACAGCTTTGCCGAGATGCTTGGGATCAATACGTCGGAAAATAAAACTTGCTTCCTCGGGACGACCGACGAGGGCATGGCCGTGCTGGTCAAGGGAAAGGATTATTTCCTGCGCTACGCTGATTTCCCGTGGTTCGAATACTGCGGCGCGACGGAACTGCGCGACGTCACCGCGGACCGCTGGGGCGTTTACTGGAACGCCATCGGCATCGACCTCCCGATCGAGGCGCTGGAACACCCGGAACAGTTCCCCGAAAAGATTTCCGTGGAATCCTGGCTGAAAGCCAGAAGCCGCAGCGCCGCCCGCATCATGGGACAGGTCAAATCCGCCCGGAAAGCCGCCGCGAGCCGCCGCAACGGTTTGAAGGGCGGTCGTCCGCGCAAGAAAGCCTCTGCGCCGCGCCGTTCGTCCGCCTCGGGAGGGCGTTCCAAGCCCGTCTCCGCATAGATGGTTTGAAGCGGCTTTATTCGCACAAGAATCCGTTAAAATCCGCCCGGGAGACGTGAAAACACGCGCCCATGCGTGAAAATATAGAAAAAAGTCGAAGAAATCTTCGTTTTCAGGTTGAAGAAATCGCATTGGAGGAGTATAGTTAGAGTTAAGGGCACCTCTTTTTATTGTGTCCGGCGGCTTTTCGCATCTGAGCAAAGTCCGACTGGAAAGATTTTCGGTGGTTACGTTTCAGGTAGCCACGCTCAAATCTTTCGGCATCGGCTTTTTTGCTCATCTGCTGAAAATCCATCCGCCCAAATAAAATAGAGATACCCTTCATCTGAATCTTTCTGGAGTTTGTTTACATGAACGGCTGGTTCATCACGGTTTTGCTGATCCTTCTGCTCGTCGCCGGGCTGATCGCGCTGTATCAGCGCATCAGGATCGCCCTGCTCCGCAGCAAGCTGGAGGACGCCATCCACACCAACGCCCAGACCAACACCTACCTGAACATGTTCTCGCGCGGCGTGAGCCAGACCGAAAACAAGGGCGAATGGATGCGCGTCACGGCGAAATACCTCTCCGACCTCATCCAGGCCGATTCCGTCTGCGTCTACCTCTACCGCGACGGCGCGTTCTTCCCGTCCGGCATGACCCCGCACTATCCGCTTCAGCTGTCGCGTCCCCTGCCCTGCGACGTCGACGATCCCGAAGCCGTGGAAAAGGCGAAGGCCGCCGCGCCGAAGGACCTCGCCGAGCTCATCCTCGCCACGGTCCTGGCGCACGAATCCCTGCTCATCAGCGACCCGCGCCACCCGCTCCTCACGAAGATCACCCACACGGAGACGGTCAAGACTTTCATTGCGGTCCCGATGATCTACGAAAAGCGGCTTGTGGGCATCATCTGCGCCTCGAACAGCTCCGTGCCGTACCGCCGCGTCTTCACGCAGGAACAGGTCAACCGCCTGACCCTGCTCACCGCCCCGGTCGTCCTCGCCCGCAACATCCTTGAAATGTACGACCGCCTGAGCCAGCAGCAGCGTATCGCGCAGGAACTCGAATTCGCACGCACGCTCCAGCGTTCCCTCCTCCCGCCCGACTGTCCGCAGTGGGGCGGCTTCTCCATCCAGGCGGTCTCCCGCGCGGCGAAGGAGGTCAGCGGCGACTTCTACGACTTCGTCGAGATCGACTCGGACCGTCTGCTGGTGGTGATCGGCGACGCGTGCGGCAAAGGCATCCCGGCGTGCCTCATCATGGCCATGACGCGCAGTTTCATCCGCGCCAACATCCCGCACTTCACCACGCTGAAAGCCATGCTCTTCGAGCTCAACGACAACCTGTTCCGCGACATGGGCGACGGCCGCTACATCACGCTCGCCGTCTGCCTGCTGAACAAGAAGGAAAACACGCTCGAATATGCCCGCGCCGGGCACACCGAGCTCATCCTGTACGTCCGGCAGCACATCCGCAGCATCAACCCGAACGGCGCCGGCCTCGGCCTGCTCCCGTCCGAGCTCACCGAATACGACACCTTCAACACCCAGTTCGGCCCGGAAATGTCGATCATCATGTTCACGGACGGCATCAACGAAGCGGAAAACGCGGACGGCGAACAGTTCGGCATCCCGCGCATCAAGGACTGCTTCATGGCATCCTGCCTCGCGAAGGAATCGCCCCGCGAAGCCGTCGTCAAGCTCATGGACAGCGTCGACCGTTTCTCCCCGTCCAACGGCGAGCAGGACGACCGCACCGTCGTCGTCATCTCGCCCCTCATCTGAAGAAAGGACCCACCATCATGAAATTCGCTTCGAAACTCGCGCTTCTGGTCGTCTCCGCCTGCGCCGTCTCGTTCCTTTGCGCCTCATCCTGCGCCTCCACCGAGGCGAAAAAACAGCAGCAGATGGCCGAGCTCACGCCTGAACAGATCGCGAACATGACGCCCGACGAGGTCGCGGAATACTACTCCCGCCGCGCCAAACTCCGCGCCGAGGCGGCACGTGCCAGGGAAGAGGAGGAAGAGGAAGCGGCCGGAGGCGGTTTCTTCTCCAACGTCCACAGCGTCGAGAAGCGCGAACGCCTCGGCAATGTGAACGAACGCCTGCGGGACGACGCGTCCAACGCCGTCTTCCCCTGGCAGACCCACGACCCGCGCCGCAGCGAATCCCTGCTCGACCGCCAATCCGCCGTCTACAACTGGTAAC
>JAEEQO010000049.1 GCA_016285335.1 Victivallales bacterium
TCATATCCATGTTCGTCACCTGCCAATGGGGTTGAAACAAAAATCCACCTTGTTAATAGAACACCGTTTCCGTACAAAGTCAAACCATTTTGTAAACAAGTTCCGAAAAAAGTGTTTGAAGCGGGAATAAAGGGTTGTTGACATTGTTGACACCCCCTATTTCTATTACGTTTGCTCATTTCAGGTTAAAAATATCTTAGTAACCCATCTCAATAACTTTTTCCGAACGGTCCGGCAATGAAATGCTACCGCGGAAAGATCGGAGGCCATCCTACCATGAAAATCAAGATTTCCAGAGAGACCATGCTCAAAGCGCTGCAGAGAGTCGGTAACATCGTCAACACCCGAAACACTCTTCCCGTGCTTTCCAATATCCTGTTCGAGGCCGCGGATGGCAAGCTCAAACTGACCGGAACCGACCTTGAAATCCGTATGGAAACGCTCGTCGACGCCGAAGTCATCGAAGCCGGTTCCACCACCCTGCCCGCCAAGAAGATGCTCACGCTCGTTTCCAAGTTCCGCGGCGAGTTCATCGAGATCGAAAGCGGTGACAATTTCCACTCCACCATCAAATGCGGCACCGCGTCCATCATGCTGCTCGGCCTGAATCCCGCCGACTATCCGAAGAAGGACGAGGTCAACTTCATCCGTTCTTTCTCCATGAAGCAGACCGACATGGCGGTCGTGATCGAACGCATCTCCTATGCCGCCAGCCTCGAGGATTCCCGCAAGGTCCTGCAGGGCATCCTGTTCTCCGTCCGCGACGGCAAATTCACGGCGGTCGCCACTGACGGCAAGCGACTTGCTCTCTGCGAAAAGGTCTTCGAAGAACTTCCCGAAGGTTCCGAAGGCGAGATCATCATCACGCAGAAAGCCGCCACCGAGCTCAAGCGTCTTCTCGAAAAGGAAGGCGAAGTCGTGATCAACATCGCCGAAAACCAGGTCGTTTTCGTGGTCGGCGCATCCGTCATCACCTCCAAGCTCATCGAAGGGAATTACCCGAATTACCGTCAGGTCATCCCGACTTCGTTCAAGCAGACCGTGACCGTTTCCTGCGAAAGCGTGATCTACGCGCTCGAACTCATCTGCGTCACGCTCGCCGAAAGCGGTTCGCCGAAAGTATCTCTTACGTTCAAAAAAGACTGCATGCTCTTCGAAACGAACAGCAACATCGGCGAAGGCCGCGAGAGCGTGCCCATCCAGTACGACGGCGAGGAAATGTCCGCTTCGTTTAACTCGAACTTCTTCCTCGATCCGTTCAAACACATTCAGGCCGACAACGTGTTCATCAAGGTCAATGACGTCATGAGCCCGATCGCCATCGAAAGCGGCGACGGATTCCTGTACGTCATCATGCCCATGAGGAACAAGTAAGAACAACAAGTTTGCAAAAGTGTGTATATGGTCCTGTCGTAAGCTCAAAAAGGCAAGCGGCAGGATTTTCGCATCCTGATTTTCAGCTTTTTTTTGTTTCATAAGCAGAAATATTCATGGTCAATTCGCTGTTCCTTCAGAATTTCCGCCTGTTCGAATCGGTGTCTCTTCAATTTGAGGCGCCGTCCGTCTTTCTCTGCGGATCGAACGGACAGGGTAAGACCAGTCTGCTGGAGGCGTTGTTTTACCTGGCGAATCTGAGGTCGTTTCGTACATCCCGCACCTCGGAAATGATCAAAATTCATGCACTTTCGGCTGTTGTCGGAGCTTCCGTGTCGTTCCGGGACTGGTCGCGTCAGCTTGCGGTCGAAATAGGTGAAACGCGGAAACTCGTGATAGACGGAAAGCATGTCGCGCGTGCCAGCGAGTTTGCCGGATCGTTCAATACGGTCACATTTCTGCCGGATGACCCGGAGATCATTACGGGACGTTCCCAGGTGAGGCGGAAATTTCTGGATATGTTCATATCCATGCTGGATCACGGTTATTTTACCGCTCTTCAGGCATATTACAGCGGAATAAAAAACCGAAATTGTCTGCTGCGGATGAAGGATGCGAAAGACGATGTGATCCGGTCGTACCATCCGGCATTGGCGAAATACGGCGCGGAAATCGTTCAGGCGCGTGAAATCCACCTCAGAGTTTTATCGGATTTCATGCGGAATATTCTGTCCGAACTGAAGCCGGAACTCGCCGATATGCAGTTGAAGTTGCGGACTGTTCACGAACTTTCCGACCCGAAAATCTTTGAAGAAAAACTTGAACGTAATCTGGAAAAAGACAGATTGAACGGATATACGACAACCGGACCGCATCTTGACGATTTCGATTTTGTCGCGGACGGGAAATCATTGAAATTATACGGTTCCCGCGGACAATGCCGCGCAACTTCATTTGCACTGAAGGAAGCTGAATTCGATATTGTGAAAAATCATTCCATCTCAAAGGATAATACCGTCGTCATCGTCGATGATGCCACCGGCGATCTCGATAAGAAAACACAGGAAGCGTTTTATCATAAAATATCTTCCGCAAAACAGGTATTCTGTTCCTTCACGGAAATACCCGACAATTTTTTAACGCAAACATCTCAGATCATTCATATTGCAGCCGGACGCGCTGTCTAATCAATCAGGAGTTTTTAATATGGCATCTTATAATTCCATCATCTGCCGCTACAACGAGATCGCGACAAAGGGAAACAACCGCAGCATGTTTGAAAATATGTTGATCCGCAATATGAAGCGAATGACGAAGGAGCGTGTTTCCGGTTTGAATTTTGTGAAAATGCGCGGACGTATTTTTATCCATAAAAATGATTTTGAAACTTTTACGGATGAAGAACAAAACTATCTGAAAGAACGTCTGAAAGACTGTTTCGGGCTGGATTCATTTTCCTTCTGCATCGAGGGAGAACGCACGATTGAAGCTGTCCTGGACCACATTCGAAATGCCGTAAAGCCTTTGTTTGAACAGTTCGAAAGATTGGGACGACCTGTGAAATTCCGGACCCGCGCCCGGCGTTCCGACAAGAGTTTTCCGATGCGCTCCAAAGAGATAGAAATCGCTTCCGCCACGATGATCGAAGAAATGATCGGAGAAAACAAAGTCCAGGTCGACCTTGTGAATCCGGATATTTCCATTGGCGTGGAAATCCGGGAAAAGAATTCGACGATCTTCCTGGAGACCATCAAGGCGCGCGGCGGGCTTCCGGTCGGCTCCAATTCCCCGCTCCTCGGCATGCTTTCCGGCGGCATCGACTCACCCGTGGCCTGCGTGATGGGCATGAAACGCGGCTGCCGGATGGACTTCCTGACATTCCACAGTTACCCGTACACGCCAATCGAATCCGTCACGAAAGTCTGGCGTATCGCGAAGATCATCAACAGGTTCCAGCCGCACGGCGTGCTTTACGCATGCAATCTTTCCGAAGTTCAGAAACTTATCCGCGACAACTGCGATCCGAAATTTCGCACCGTCCTGTACCGCCGCATGATGATGCGGATTGCCTCGAAACTCTGCAAGAAACTGCATCTGTATGGCATTGTGACCGGCGAATCCATTGGTCAGGTCGCCAGCCAGACAGTCGTGAACATGTCGGTGATCGACCGGACCGTGCCGGACCTGATCGTCCGTCCGCTGTGCGGCATGGACAAGCTTGAAACGATCGCCCGGGCGGAAGAGATCGGTACATTCGATACTTCCATCGAACCGATGGCGGACAGCTGCACCGTATTTGCACCTCCGGCCCCTGTGATCCATGCCAAACTGCATTTCGTCGAATTTGAAGAGTCGAAAATACCGAATATGGAAGAAGCGATCCAGAAGGCTTTCGATGAAATTAAGATGGTCACGGATGACGGTTTGACCGATATCCCGTCACATGATACAACTGAGTGATAATCAAACAGATAACGGAATGACGGACGGATTTGACGGTTTATCCGTTATTCTGTTATTTCCAAATCATCAATCATTTAACGAAATTACCGTCAGAAAATGCCGGTTATTCCGATATCATATTGATCATCAATTATTTCTATATTATTTGTCAGTTCGTCACTTATTTGTCATAAAAATCCTAAAAAAGAATCTCTGTTTTCGTTCTGTCAGAGAATCGAATAAATCATAAATATTCTAAAGATCATTTTTCTTTTTTCATTCTTTTCTTGATCGTCATTCCTGTTTGTCAATTAATAAATGGAATGAAGATATAAATTATTTCTTTTAAAAAAATATAATAAACTATCTCAAGGATCGGATGCAGGACATCCTTTGCGGTGTGCCGGAGCGTCATCTCTGCACTAAAACACCACCGCCTGAGGTGTGCCGGAGCGTCAGCCCGGCACTACTTCAGTGGAGGACTTGTCCTCCCTTGTCCTCCCTGTCGAGATATTCGCTGAAGGTCTCGAATGTACCGGAACGTCCCAGACTGGCGAGCAGGCGTTTCAGGCGCAGACGCTGCGCTTCACCGGCATGACGCACGATGTAACCCGGGATCTTCCAACGGGATTCGGCGGCGCGTTCGTGGTATTCCCACGGATGCGAATACATGTTGAAGAAACCCGTGGCGGCCATGGCGGTTTTCGCCATCGGGAGATAGAGCGGCAGCGGCAGGTTTTTGAACGAGAGCCAGAAGAGCGGAAACCGGACGACGGGCAGGGCGGAGACCGGAATCTGCCACAGGCCGCAGGTCTCGCGGAACGGTTTCAGCGGCGCGGAGAAGTTGTTGTAACGGCCGGGGAGCCAGACGGGGTTCAGGGAGGATTCGTACTCGTACCCGGCGTCCAGGATGTCCTGTTTGCCGACCTTGGCAAGGCGTGCCATGCGGAATCCGCGGACGGGCGCGCCGACGATTTCCTCCAGCGCCTCGCGGGAACGTTTCAGGTCGGCGGGCTCGAACGTGGTGTGGGAGAATCCGTGCGAGGCGATCTCATGGCCGGACGACTTCATTTCGCGCACGAGGTCTGGGAACTCCCGCGCGAACGCGGCGGTCACGAAGAATGTGACGCGTGCGCCCGCTTCGTTCACGGTCCGGAGAATGCGCCGCGTGCCCTCGCCTGCAATGGCGAACATGTCGTCGCGCGCGATCTCCGCGCCGAATTCGGTCGGCAGGTCGAATTCCTCGATGTCGAACGAGAGCAGAACGCTTTTCATCGTTCAGCCCTGCTCCGGGCGGCGCTGTTTTTTGCGGAACCAGTGCGCGGGCATGATACGGAGGAAGTGGCCGAGCTCGCGGAAGAGGACGCGCCAGCCCATTTTCGAAAAAGCGAGTCCGGGGCGCAGAGTGAGCGGGACGGTATCGATTCGAAGTCCGCGGTCCCAGGCGAGCAGGATGAATTCGGTGTCGAACAGGAACGTATCGACCGTGGTGTCGAGGAACGCCTGTTTTCCCGCACCGCGGAACGCTTTCATGCCAGCCTGCGTGTCGAGGCAGCGTTCCGGCATGCCGAGCAGAATCCTGTTCAGCCGTCTTACGCCCTTTGAAATGAATTTGCGGAGGGGATGCAGGGCGTTGCCGTAATCGGATCCGCGCACGCCCATCACGACGTCCGCGCCGGAGTTCAGGCGGTCGAACGCCTCGACCGCCCACTGCCATCCGAACGGGAAATCGCCGTCGGTGTAGATCTGGATGTCGCCGTCGGTCCGTGCGATCGCATGGCGCAGGCAGTAGCCTTTGCCGCGGTTGACCTCATACGTGGCGAATGTGAACTCGTCGGCGACCGCGCGGATGGCTTCCAGCGCCTCATCCGGGTAGCAGGAAAGCGGGGAACCGTCGTTGGCGAGGATGACATGCAGCGTGGAGCCTCGTTCGTTCAGCGCCTGTTTGAGCGCGGCGACGGATTCGAGAAGATGTTCCAGCCAGCCTTCATGCGGCTTGTAAAACGGGAGGATGAGGTCGGTTTTCATGATTGCGGGGCAGGGGAGGGGACGATGGAAAACCGCGGGACGTCACTGGAAGAAGTCGGGCTGGTCCGGGTCTCCTTTTCTGCCGGAGCCGCGTCCGGTCAGGCGGTTTTTGGCGGTGAGGCCGAAGAGCGACCATGATTTGTCCGTGGCGATGCGTCCCTGCGGCGAGCGCATGAGGTAGCCTTCCTGGATTAGGTAGGGCTCGTAGACTTCCTCGATGGTGCCGGGGTCTTCGCCGATGGCGACCGCGAGGGAATTGAGGCCGACTGGCCCGCCGTTGAAGTTTGCCACGATGGTTTCGAGGATGCGCTTGTCCATCTCATCGAGGCCGTTGCTGTCGATCTCCATCATGGAGAGTGCCTTGCGTGCGGTCTCGTCATCGATCGTGCCGTTGCCTTTCACCTGGGCGAAATCGCGTGCCCAGGAGAGGAGGTTGTTCGCGATACGCGGTGTGCCGCGGCTGCGGCGGGCGATCTCCAGCGCGGCCTGCGGTGTGATCCCCACGTTCAGGATGCGGGCGGACCGTTCGACGATCTTCTGAAGTTTTTCCGGGTCGTAGTAGTCGAGCCTGGGCGCAAGCTTGAAGCGGGCGCGGAGCGGAGCGGAGAGGAGTCCCTGGCGGGTGGTCGCGCCGATGAGCGTGAACTTGGCGAGGTTCAGGCGGACGGAGCGTGCGCCGGGTCCCTGGTCCAGCATGATGTCGATGAAATAGTCCTCCATGGCGCTGTAGAGATATTCCTCGACAGCGGTGTTCAGGCGGTGGATCTCGTCGATGAACAGGATGTCGCCGTCCTCCATGGACGTGAGCAGGCCGGCGAGGTCGCCGGGCTTTTCGATGACGGGTCCGCTGGAGGACTTGATGTTCGCGCCTTTTTCGTTCGCGATGATGTAGGCGAGCGTGGTCTTGCCAAGTCCGGGCGGACCGTAGAGCAGGAGGTGTCCGAGCGGTTCGCTGCGCTGTTTGGCGGCTTCGACGTAGACCTTGAGGCGTTCCTTGACGCTGTCCTGACCGGGGAATTCATCGAAACGCTGCGGCCGGAGGGTCTTTTCGACCGTTTCGTCCCGGCGGTTCAGCGTCGAGGTGATGTAACGTTCGGTTTCAGCCATTTTCGATTGCCGTCAGGACTCCATGTCGTTCATGCCCTGCAGCACTTTGCCGGTGCCTTCCGCGACGGCCTTCAGGGGGTCTTCGGCGACGAAGACGGGGAGGTTCATCTCCTCGGAAATGAGGTTGGCGAGGCCGCGGATCAGAGCGCCGCCGCCCGCGAGCATGATGCCGCGTCCGATGAGGTCGGAAGCAAGTTCCGGCGGGCAGTGTTCGAGGGTGGAGCGCACGGTGTCGACGATGCTGGCGATGGGTTCCTGCAGGGCGATGCGGATCTCCTGGGAAGAGACGAGGATGCTTTTCGGGAGGCCGGAAACGAGGTCGCGGCCCTTCACTTCCATGGATTCCTCGATATCGGCCACCTGATAGGCGCTTCCGATGCGGATCTTGATGTCTTCGGCCGTGCGTTCGCCGATCAGCAGGTTGTACACGCGTTTCATGTGCTGGATGATGGCGGAATCCATCTCGTCGCCGCCGACGCTGCAGCTGCGTTTTTCCACGATGCCGGAGAGCGAGATCACGGCCACCTCGGTGGTGCCGCCGCCGATGTCGACGATCATGCTTCCGGTAGGTTCTTCCACGGGAAGCCCGACGCCGATCGCGGAAGCCATCGGTTCCTCGATGGTCTTGACCTTTGCCGCGCCCGCGTGAAGTGCGCTGTCCTGCACGGCCCGGATCTGGACTTCGGTGAGGCCGGACGGAACGGCGATCAGGACCGTGGGCTTGAAGAGGCGCTGATAGGGCTTCATGAACGTCTTCGCCTTGTTGATGAAATAGCGCAGCATTTCCTCCGTAACGGCGATATCGGCGATCGCGCCGTCCTTCATGGGACGGATCGCCTTGATCTCCATCGGGCAGCGGCCGAGCATGCGTTTCGCTTCGATGCCGACACGGATGACTTCGTTATTGTTCTTGATCGCGACGACGGACGGCTCGGAAAGGACGATGCCGCGGTCCTTGACATAGACCAGACAGTTTGCAGTACCGAGGTCGATGCCGACATCGCTTGAAAAGAATTCCGACAGTTTGAATTTCATATTAGCCGCCTCCAATGGTTCCCGGATGTTTTCATTTCATTCATAATCTAACCCATATTTCTGAGAAGTAAAGGGTACAATCCAGTTTTTTTCAATTTTTTAAACGGTCCGGAACATGCGTGTGACGGACCATGTCGTCAAATGTTTCGCGGTCGCGGATCAGGGTGGCCTCGGCGCCGTTCACGAGCACTTCCGCCGCCCGCAGGCGTCCGTTGTACTGGTAGCTCATGCCGAAGCCGTATGCGCCGGCGTTTTCGATCACGACGAGGTCGCCGACGCCCAGACTGGCGGGCAGGCTGCGTTCCTTGACCCAGTAGTCGGTGTTTTCACAGAGTTGTCCGCAGAGGCCCATCGTCGCCCGCGGCTCGTTTTCCTTGCCGTCGACGTAGATGTGATGGTAGGAGCCGTAGAAGGCGGGACGGACGAGCACGTTCATGCCGACGTCGGTGCCGACGATCCGCGTATACGATTCCTTCACGGCATGGACGCGGCCGAGCACGTATCCGGCGTTGCCGACGAAGTAGCGCGCGGGCTCCATTTCGAGGCGGGGCGGCTTCAGACCGTATTTCTCGACAAACGCCTTGAAGACGTCAGCGGTCTTCTTCGCGGCCGTTTCCAGGTCGAGGGAAGCTTCGCCGGGCTCGTAGGGGATGCCGAGGCCGCCGCCGAGGTCGATGAACTCGAAGTCGATCCCGAGCTCCCTGCCCGTCTTTCCCACGATTTCCATCAGCAGGCTTGTCACGAACGGGAAGTAGTCCGCGTCCGTAATGCAGGAGCCGGTCATCATGTGGACGCCGAAACGCTTCACGCCGGCTTCCTTGGCCATGCGGTACGCGGCGGTGACCTTGTCCGGATGGATGCCGAACTTCGCCTTCGGTCCGGCGTTCGTCACGTATTCGCCGACGTTGCTTTTCCCGTAGCCCGGGTTCACGCGGAACGAGATCACCTCGGGCACGCCGAACTTGAGGAGGCGCGGGAAGAGGCTTTCGTCGTCGAGGTTGATGACGGCTCCGGTCTCAATGCCCTGCCGCAGGTCCTCGTCGGAGAGGAAATTGCCGCTGAACATGATATTTTCGCCGGAGATGCCGACGGATTTCGCGAGCAGGATCTCGTTGACGCTTGCGCAGTCGGCGCCGGCGCCTTCCTGACGGAGGATGTTCACGATGGCCGGATTGTTGCAGCACTTGACCGCATAGAACATGCGGAAGTCGGGATAATACTTCTTGAACGTCGCGACGGCGCGCCTGTAGTTGCCGCGGATCTTCTGTTCGTCGTAAACGTAAAGCGGAGTGCCGTATTTTGCGGCCAGTTCCGCGGCGGGGATGTCCCCGATCATGATTCGGTCGTGTTCAAATCTCATGGTGATAAATGCCTTTCGAATAAGCGATTCCGGCTTAGTGCCCGATTCCGACCCGCTGTCCGAACTTCAGTCCGGGCATGGCCGTGAGCCCTACGGAAACAGCAAAGTAGTTCTTCAGACGCTGGGAGTATTCCCCGTTCCTGTGGCGGTCCCATCTCTGGCCGGTGCCGGCTTCCGCGGCGACATACCAGCAGTGGAATTTCTTGGTGAGGCCGACGCAGGCCTTCGTGACGAGGTTGCGGTCGATGTCGTAGGTACAGCTCGTGTAGCCGTGGAGGTCCTTGTCGATCAGAAGCGGGAATTCAAATCCGCCTGTGACCGTCTGGGAGCGCGTCGTCGGCGTGAACATCATGGCGGAGGCCGTCATGACGGAGAACTGTGTGCCCATGGAGTAGACGGACCGCTGGAGATAGGAGTCGGAATAGGTGTAGGCGCCGTAAATGCGCCATTCCGGGGCGAACCTGTAGTCGATCGATGTGGTCAGGCGGTTGATGACGCCGCTGGCGATACCGGGCCGTCCTACGTCTTCGCCGCCGCGCACTACAGTATAGTCGTGGTCGCTGTTGCGGCCCACGTCCAGCAGGAGTTCGGCGGAAACCGTGAGGCCATCGAACGGCCGGAACTTGAAGATGGTGCCGAAGTCGCCGATATGGTTGAACCTTTCGGAATCGTGAATGAAGAGGTCCCAGTAATGCTCCAGCGACAACCACTCGTGGATCTGGCCGTTGCGGCGCGTCTGGAGGCGGTTTGTCAGGCCGAACCGGACGAAATGCTGTTCGGTGATGCGGTCGACCTCGTCGAAGTAGTACAGGTTGTCCGCGTTCACGGTCGGCCTGGGGATGTAGGTGTAGTTGATGTATGGCACGATCACGTGGCGCAGGCCGTCAAGGCCCCAGTACGCGTTTTTCACGTCCTGCCAGGCGTGGTAGAACTTCGTGTTCACCTCGACGCCGAGCTCGCCGATCACGCGGAACTTCGAACCGCCCTTCGAATCGTAATTTGTCACCCTGTAGCCGAACGGGATGCCCTCGATCTCGTCCGCGACGAACATCGTGGACAGCTCCTCGGTGCCGATCTCGCGTTCGGACGACGATGAATAGGCGGTCAGGCGGATGCCCGTCCTCGGGATGATATTGATGTTCCAGATCTTGAGGGGATAGTACAGCATGTGGAGCGAGTCGAACCGCAGCGTGCCGTAGTTCCGGATTTTCCAGTTATCCTCGCCGGGGATCCCGTCGCGGTCGAAGCGTGTCCAGCGCATGAAGAGGGGCGTGAGCGACATCTCGCCCTGATAGTAAAGGTTCGCGAAGAGTTCCTGGCGCTGGAAGTCCACCCTCAGTTCCGGCAGACGGTCCACGACGGAAGCGAAGTCGTTGATGCGGAGTGTCATGTACGCGCTGGCAGTAAATCTGTCGTGCTGATATTCCAGCGAGGCGTAGGTCGGCGGCATATATTCGGAATTATAGCGTTCGGGGAAGTAGTCGCGCAGGAACTCGTAGTCGCTGAGCAGGTCGATCTGCATGCGGAAGTCCAGATTGTTCGTAAAATGCGTGAGGTTGTTTGTACGGACCTCATAGCGGTAATACGGGATCGTGAGCCGGGAGTTGTTCAGCTTGTACTCCATATATTTTGGATCGTCGTCCCTGATCAGGTCTTCGCGGTCCCAGTACGCGTAGCGGTTCCGGTCGTAGATGCCGTAGAACGAGAATTCGGTGGCGGATTCCGGGGTGAGGAAGTCGGAGCTCAGGCCGTATCCGATGCCGCGCTTCTCATACCAGTCCAGCATCAGGTTCATATTCCAGTACGGATCATCCAGAAGTTTGAAGTGCTTGGCGCTGCGGATGAACCAGCCCCATTCGCTGTCGCTTCCGAATTCGATCTTTCCGCCGAAGCTCGAAAGGTCGGACGGCTTGTAGAGGACGGGCAGCCAGAAGACGGGGATGCCGTAGATCTGGATGAAGTTGTTTTTCATCAGGATGCTGTGGTCGCCGAGCTGGTTGTCGTAGCGGAAAAGACTGCTGTCGGTGGTCCTGGGCTCGATCGTGGCGTCGTATGCCGCGATGGCGTAGTGGTCATGGTCGTCCTGGATGTATTCGCAGGTCGTGAACCTGGCCTTGTGGACTTTCACCGTGCCGTCGAAGAAACGGTCGGCCTGCTCGCCGACGCAATAGAAGAGCCCGGATTTCATGGCGAAATTCGAGAACTGGAGCACGCCCGTCAGCAGATTGCCCGCCGCGCGTTCGGCGTGGATCACCGATGATTCCACCGTGATTTCCACTTCAGCGCGCTGTTCCCCGAGGTCGTTCACGACGTAGCGGAGCAGGGCGACGCGGGCCCGCGGGTCCTGCTGGAGCGCCTCGTAATCCTCGACGGACATGGTCTGCACGGCGGTCGTAAGCGTGGCGAACGTGACGTTGCCCGCCGCCTCGATGTCGTATGTTTCGGAATCCAGGTTCACGACCACCTTGTCGGCGGAGATCTGGATCCCGGGCGCCTGGATTACCGCGTTTCCGCGCGCCACCAGGTTGTCCCCCACGAATTCATAAGAATCCGCGGCCGCGTCGAATCCTTCCGGCAGCTTCGAGAGCTTTTCGAGGTCCGTGGTATTGACCAGGCTGTCGGAGGAGAACCGTACAGACGACGAAGGGGTGCGTTGCGCGAATGCTTCCGCCGCATTCAGCAACAGAAGCAGGGCGACGGCGGCGCAGATAAGATATGATCGGATTATATTCAACGGTTTTTCTCCGAAAAATGAGTTGTCGATATTTTTTCAAAATGAAATATACCACGTCTTCCCGGAAAATGCAATCAAAAAAACTCAACTTTACCACAATACTTATTAAAAAAGTTCAAAACGTCGTCTTTCACGGACGGAATGCCGGCAAAAACACCGTCTTCTGACGCCGTATTCTTATCCGGCAACCCCTGTTATTTCACCGGCTACTGTTTTCGTCCGCAGCGGGAGCGGACATGGAGCCGGTCAAACGGAGAAGTGTCCGGCGCGCCCCTGCCATCCATCCGCCGATCCTGTTATGCCGCCGGCGAACCTCTGCTCGTGAACGATCACGGGACCGGCATGGACACGTGCGCAATCCATCCCCCGAAGCGGAACAACCCGCGCATTCACAGCTGCAGCGGATTCCTGTGGTGGCGCGGGAACACAGTCTCATCCGCGGTGTTATCCGTTCCATCCATGACTTTTTTTCGAAAAAATAGGTTTTCCGCTTGTTTTTTTCACAGAAAGAGTGTATAGTATTAGATTGAATTGGCGTGGGGCAGTAGCTCAGTTGGCTAGAGCGATACGTTCGCATCGTATAGGTCGTGGGTTCAACTCCCATCTGCTCCACCATTCTGCTACAACTTAAACCACTGGAAACAAGCAAGTTTCCGGTGGTTTTTCTTTTTTCCGTCTCATGCTGCTACAACCAGCAAAAACCCGCCAAAACAGGCTCTATGAAGCAGAATTTGCGTAAAATTTACGTAAAGCTTCCACCTCAACGTTGGGCTGACACCGATGTTGATCCGGCCCATTTTGATCCG
Source organism: Victivallales bacterium (assembly GCA_016285335.1). The sequence goes on from JAEEQO010000049.1 coordinate 12,887, forward strand.
ATTCTTCGCGTGTGTCGAAGCGTATAGGCCATTCTACGCTCTTTTTACGGAAAAGGATGGCACCCTCTCATACGTTACATACGGGTCTTTCCAACTCCTGAACGTTTTTTCGGCGTTTATCCCGCATACGGGCCCACATACGCCTTACATACGCCTCTTTTTTCTCGTTATCTGAGCAATCTGAGGTTAAAATCGCGTTTTACATACGTTACATACGTCACATACGCTTCTTTCCAACTCCTGAACTTTTTTTTCTGCATACGGTTCCACAGACTGACAACCTGGATAATTAAGCAAAAAGAAAAAAGCTCAATCCCTGTTCAAATCCCTCTACCGCAGACAAGCCAACGTCATCCTCGAATGTTCAAAAGTCCCCTTACCGGAATCATTCCGATAAGGGGACACTCTCTCCTCAGATTCTGTTCAATCTCTGTTCACCGCAGCGGTCGTCAATCTTTCAGCCAGTGATACAGCAGAGCGCCGAATCCAACAAGGGCTGCGCCGCCTGCAAGGTATCCCAGGACTTCCAACCCGTCACCATCGTCATCTTCCTCGTCGTCGCCGCAGATGTCATCGTCCTCGTCGTCGACCTCGTCGTCCAGAGTGATTGGCTTTTCGGTATCCTTCGGAAGCTTTCCGGGAATCAGGATGGTCTTATCCAAAAACGGATCATTCTGTTCAGGCCCGTTCGCCTCGTTCGAGGCTTTTTCATTCACAAGCTGACGAAGGAGTGCCAGAATTTCTTCATTTGTGGTGGGATTGTTCGGAAGATCAGCCGACTGGCTGTTCTTTTCAGGGGTGTTGGGAGTAGTTGCCATAATGAGTGTCTCCTTATAAAAGTTGAGGTTGAAATGGCTTTTTTGAGTTGAAAACGGTTTTATTGTGGACGGAAAACGTACGGATTGACGTGTGGGCTTGAACCGACGCGGTGTGTCGGGTTCACGGGTGTCAAGATGACCGGGCCATGTTCATAGGCCGAAGCTTGCCGCGTCACGGTCGTTACCGTGCCGTCGCTGTGCGTGGTGACTATCGTTGTAGTCGGGATCACAGCGGAAGATGGAGCGACCATAACCGGAGGCGATGTCACGATAGGCGGAGCCGGAACAATGACCGTTGGCGTAGGAACGGGCTTTGCCGGGACTGTAACAATGACCTGCGTGGAACCATGCAGCAGCGATCCTGCGGCTTCAGTAGTACCGACCACGATGCCTTCAACAACGGCAAGAGGCAAGGCAACAATAGTGCCTGCAGCGTTTGCCAGATCGGTTAGAACGCCGGGTCGTTCAATCACGACAGTTTGTTGTGCGTACAGTGAAGAGATGACCAGAAGGCCGAGAAGGAGAGCGAGGGAGATTTTTTTCATGGGAGTTCCTTTCTTTTGGATTTGAGGGCGAAATCGTTTTTGATTCCATGAACGGAATATATGCATGACCGCTGACGAAAGACACATTTTGACTTGTCTGCCGCTTTTTTTGAAAAAAGTTCAAAAAGAACATACAGGCTACACTAATCAACTTCCTGCACCATTCTTTTGCTCCATGCCGCAACAACAAGCAACAATCACAACGTATTGATACTCAAAGGGTTGACTTGCGTTTTTGCGTTTTTCGTGCTATAGTATCTGTATTCCTGATGGCAGAGTTTTGCGAACAGGGTAATAAGTTCAGAACATGAAAGGTAAATATCATGAAAGAACTTGATTTTGATGTCCTGCGGGAGAAAATCTCCGCGCAGGTGGGCACTCCGACCTTCACAGACGGAGATATAAAGAAACCGGAGCTGAACCAACAGTTCTTCGCCAGACTCGCGGCAGCGGTTTACAACCCGATCTTCGAAAAGACCGAGGGGGCGTTCTATCTCTATGTTCCAGAATCCGGCTTATGGGTACGCCAGGACGAAGCAACGATGATCGACATGATCAGCCTCCTGATGATGAAATTCGCCGAGGAGACGTCGGATTCCGTCATCAACCGCAAAAGAAACGTCGGCACGATCAAGAGCATTCTGAAGTTCATGCAGGCGGATGCGTGCTGCGGGAGAGAAAACGCTTTCGACCATAAGGGTGAACCCTTCATTCACTGCGGCAATGGCGTAATCACGTTCCCTGTTCAAGAGGACGGCCGTCGAAAGCCGGTCTTAATGCAGTTCGACCAGAAGTACATGAGCCGCAACCGGACTGAATGCAACTTCCGCGAGGACGCTGTCTGCCCGGAGTTCCTGAACCGCCTGATAAAACCCGCCATATCGGATGATGACCTCAATCACTTTCAGCAGTACGTTGGACAGTGCCTCCTCGGAGTGAACCGCAGCCAGACCATCCTTCTTATGGTCGGGACTGCGGGTGGTGGCAAGAGTACGGGCGTCAATATCATTGAGAAGTTGGTCAACCGGAAGAACTGCACGGAACTGCGCCTCGAACATATGGGGAGTCGTTTCGAGACCCAGCGTCTGCTAGGCAAGACGCTCCTGACCGCCAAAGACGTCCCTTCAGATTTCCTGTCCACGAAATATACCTACAAGCTCAAGGCGCTTTCCGGCAAGGATACGCAGACGATTGAACTCAAAGGCAGCAATAACGTCTCGGACATCTGTGGCGAGTACAACATTATCATTACGGCGAACAACACTCTGCACGTTGCCCTGGATGGTGATGTTGAAGCGTGGAAACGCCGCCTCATCCTGATCGAGTACAACAACCCGCCTCCGAAAGAGAAAATCGCTGACTTTGACGATTATCT
>JAEEQO010000050.1 GCA_016285335.1 Victivallales bacterium
AGGCCGCGGAGCACGCCGTGGCACGACTTGGATTCGTTGTCCTGCACCCAGGTGTTGGTGATCCCGGCGGCCTCGTATGCCGCCTGGTTCCAGGATTCGAAAAAGTAGCCGCGTGCGTCGCCGAAGACTTTCGGCTCGATGATGAGCACGCCGGGGAGAGCGGTTTCGATGATGTTCATTCTTCAATCAGCCTCAGCAGATATTGTCCGTATTCGGTTTTAAGCATGTCTTTCACGCTTTCGCGGATGTCGTCCTTGCTCATCCAGCCGTTTTCGTATGCGATCTCCTGCAAACAGGCGATCTGAAGTCCCTGCCGCGTTTCGACCGTGCGGATGAAATTCGCGGCGTCCAGCATGCTGTCGTGCGTGCCGGTGTCCAGCCAGGCGTAGCCGCGCTTGAACACTTCCACGTGGAGCTGGCCGCGCCGCAGGTATTCGTTGTTCACGGCGGTGATCTCAAGCTCGCCGCGTGCGGACGGCTTGATGTTTTTCGCGATGTTGACGACGTCGTTGTCGTAGAAATACAGCCCCGTGACGGCGTAGTTGGATTTCGGCTTTTTCGGCTTCTCCTCGATGGAGATCGCATTGCCCTCGGAATCGAATTCGACCACGCCGAAGCGTTCCGGGTCGCACACGTGGTAGCCGAACACGGTCGCGCCGATCTCGCGGTCAGCTGCGGTCCGAAGAAGTTTGCTCAGCTTGGCGCCGTAGAAGATGTTGTCGCCGAGCACGAGCGCCACGCGGTCGGATCCGATGAACTCCTCGCCGATCAGGAACGCCTGCGCGAGCCCCTCGGGTTTCGGCTGGACGGCATAGCTGAAGTTCACGCCGAAGCGGGAACCGTCACCAAGCAGACGTTTGAAGCTGGGCTGGTCTTCCGGCGTGGTGATGATCAGAATGTCGCGGATGCCCGCCAGCATGAGCGTGCTGATCGGGTAATAGACCATCGGTTTGTCGTATACGCCGAGGAGCTGTTTCGAGACCCCGAGGGTGATCGGGTGAAGACGCGTTCCCGCGCCGCCTGCCAGTACGATGCCTTTCATGTTCAATCTCCTGTTCCGAGGCGTTCCATTTTGTACGAGCCGCTGAGCACATGCGCGCACCAGTCGTCCTTGTGTTCGAGGTACCACAGCACCGTCTTGCGGATGCCGGATTCGAACGTCTCCTGCGGCTTCCAGCCCAGTTCTCGCGCGATCTTCGACGGGTCGATGGCGTAGCGCAGATCGTGTCCCGGACGGTCCTTCACGTGGACGATCTGTTCCGCGTAGGATTTACCGTCGGTGCGCGGCCTGAGCTCGTCAAGCAGCGCGCAGATCGTCTTCACGACCTCAATGTTCTTCTTCTCGTTGTGCCCGCCGATGTTATACGTTTCGCCGGGAACGCCCTGCGTCGCGACCAGATACAGCGCTCTTGCATGGTCCTCGACGTACAGCCAGTCGCGGATCTGCAACCCTTCGCCGTAAACCGGCAGCTCCTTGCCGTCCAGCGCGTGCAGGATGACCAGCGGGATGAGCTTCTCCGGGAAGTGATATGGTCCGTAGTTGTTCGAGCAGTTCGTGACGACCGTCGGCAGTCCGAACGTGCGTTTCCAGGCGCGGACCAGATGGTCGCTCGACGCCTTGCTGGCGCTGTACGGCGAACTCGGCGCGTACGGAGTGGTCTCCCGGAAGAAGTCCTCCGGGCCGTTCAGGTCGCCGTAGACTTCGTCGGTGGAAATATGATGGAACTTGAACTTGGCTTTTTCGGCGTCGTCCAGTCCGTGATAGTATTTCCGCGCCGCTTCCAGCAGGGTGTACGTGCCCACGATGTTCGTCCGGATGAACTCGCCGGGGCCGTCGATCGAGCGGTCCACATGGCTTTCCGCGGCGAGGTGCATCACATGCGTCGGCTTGAACTCGGCAAACACGCGGTCCAGTTCGTTCCGGTCGCAGATGTCGACCTTCTCGAACTTGAACCGGTCGGACTTCGCGACAGGAGCCAGGTTTTCGAGGTTGCCGGCATACGTGAGCTTGTCGACCACGCACACGGAATCCGGCGTGTCGTTGATGATGTGCCGGGCCACTGCAGACCCGATGAATCCGGCTCCGCCGGTCACGATGATGCGGTTCATGATTGTCCTGAAATGCTCCTGTCGGGGAAAGCGATCCGTCCGGATCACGGGAAAAAACGCAAAAATAGCATGGAAGATAATATATTCTATTTTATGGGAAAATCAAGCTCGCGGGTTGCATTTCGGCTTATTCCAGTGTATATTTTTTTATGTTGCCGCTTCCCCGTGGCACGATTCCATTCGACAATCAGGAGACATGACATGAACCCCATCCGCAAGGCGGTCATCCCCGCGGCCGGTTTCGGCACCCGCTTCCTGCCGTTCACCAAGGCTGTCCCGAAAGAGCTTGTACCCGTGGTCGACAAGCCCGTCATCCAATACGTGCTGGAGGAAGCGGCGGCGTCCGGCATCACCGAGGCTGCCGTGATCGTGAGCGACGGCAAGGAAGCGATCCGGCATCATTTCGCCCCGGTCCCCGCGCTTTACGACCGTCTGCGGCACGACGGCAAGACCGCTTTTCTGGAATCGCTCGAAGCTATCGACGGTCTGATGCGCCTCACATACATCACCCAGACCGAGCTCAAAGGGCTCGGCGATGCCGTCCTCCGCGCGGAGGAATTCATCGGCGGCGAACCGTTTGCCATCCTGCTCGGCGACACCGTGACGACGTCGTCCTGCGGCGTTCCGGTCACGCGCCAGCTGATTGACGCCGCGATGCGGGCGGGCGGTTCCGTGACCGCGCTGGAACGCGTCCCGAGGGAGCTCACGAACCGCTACGGCGTGATCGACGGCACGGACGAAGGGGACGGCCTGTACCGTGTGAAGACGTTCGTGGAGAAGCCCGCGCCCGAGGAGGCGCCGTCCAACCTCGCCATTGCCAGCCGCTACGTGATGACGCCGGAGATCTTCGGGTTCCTGCGGAACGGCAAACCCGGCAAGGGCGGCGAGATCCAGCTCACGGACGCCATGCGGGCGCTGTGCGAAATCCAGCCGATGTTCGGCCTGGAGTTCCGCGGCCGCCGACATGACATCGGCAGCAAGCTCGATTTCGTGAAGGCTACGCTCGAGTTCGCGCTTGCGCGCCCCGAATTTCACGACGCGCTTGCCGACTGGCTCAAGGACCTGAAAGTATGACGTCCCCGGCGGGAGGTTTCCTGACAAAAACACGGCGGCTGGCGGGACGGCTCAACCCGTTCCCGGATTCCGCTCGCCCGCTTTTCCGTCCGGCTCCCGCCGAACTTGCGCTGTGGCTTCTGTTCGTCTCCGTCACGCTCCTGATGGTCCTGTGCCACGAACCGTGGCGAGACGAAGCGCAGGGGTATGTGCTGGTCCGCGACACCACGCTGGCCGAACTCATCCTGCACATGAAGTTCGAAAGCCAGTTTCTGCTGTGGTATCTGCTGACCTGGGTGCTCGTCCGCCTGTTCGGCGTCACGATCTTCGGCCTGAACCTGCTGCACTGGGCGATCTCCTGCTGCACGGCATTCCTGGTCCTGCGGCGGGCGCCGTTCCGTCTGCTCACGCGAGCCGCCATGATCTTCGCCGTGATGTTCGCGTTCGAGTTCACGGTGGTCACGCGGCATTATGCGGTCGGCATCTTCCTGCTCGCGGCCCTGATGGTGAACTGGCGTAGCCGGTTCCGGCATCCCGTCCTGTACGCGTGCGGGATCGCGGTCTGCGCCTCGTCCAATCTTCCGGAATGGGCCTGTCTGGGCGGGCTCTGCACCGCGATTGGCTATGAGGTGATCGCGCGCAAGCTCTGGACGCGCCCCGTGATCGCGGCCATGCTGGTCGCGCTTTTCGGGTTCGTCCTGGCGCTTGCCGAGATCTTCAACGGGCACGGGTTCGGGTCGCCCTATGTGAGCTACCGCGGAAACCAGGTGGCGGGATTCGAGCTCGCGAAACGGTTCGGGGATGCGTTCAAAGCGATTTCCAATCTGGTGTATCTTCCGGCATGGGCGTGCCTCGTCTGCTTCCTGCTCGGCATTCTGTTTTTTGCCCGGAGATCCGTCTCCGCGCTCGTCTGTTTCCTGACCAACGCTCTCCTGATGTTCTCGCTTCAGTTCGTCGGGGGGTTCCATTCCATGCGGCATGTCGGATTCCTGCTCATCGGGACGGTCGTTTCCTGCTGGATCGCGGCACAGGACGAGGAAGTTCCGGGCGGGTTTGCGTTCCTCTCGCGGCTTCCGCGGCGGGCGACGGCCGTTCTTTGCGCCGTTTCGGGCTGTGCTGCCGCGCTGCTGCTGTTCCTGCAGGCTGTCCTGACCCCGTTCTTCGTCTGGATGGAGGTGAAGTATCCGTTCTCGCACGGACGCGCCGCGTCGTACTTCATCCGGGACAACATTTCGAAAGAGGTCCCGATGTACTGTTTCTCGGCGCGGTCGAACGTGTCGGTCCTGCCGTGGCTGCCGGGCCGCAGCTACTTCATTTTCGACCGCATGGAGCAGGGCACGTATTCCAAATGGGGGCGGTCGCACGGGCTTTCCATGAAGGGCATGGCGGAAGAGATCGCGGACCGCCTCGAACCCGGCCAGAGGTATGCCGTTTTCGTCGTTGCGATGAACGAGGACCCGAACATCTTCCCGCCGAACATGGTCCTGCTGTACGACTCCCGCCAGAACGAAGAGCCTGTGTGGGGGCCGTACGTCGAGGAATTTCTGGTCTTCGCGGTGGTCCGGCAGGAAGATGTCGACCTGTACCGGCCGAGAGTGCCGCGGATCCCGTCGAAGTTCATCCCGCAGGGAGTGAAGATCAAGGAAGCCCCCGCGGGAATCTGATCGTTTCCGGGGAGACGGAAATCATGGTTGCCGTTTCGGCGTGGTTCACTCCTGCACGAACGTGTGCATGGAGCGGGGCGGCAGGATCACATCCAGACGTTCCCCGCCGAAGTTGACGCTCAGCACGGCTTCCGTCTTCTCGTCGCGGTTCGCCGCCACGACCACGTATTTGCCTTCGGGCGTGAGGAAGACCGCGGCCGGGACCTGGCCGGTGCGTCCGTTGATCGCGCTCACCAGCTTCGTGCCGGCGGTGACGAAGTGGCTGTAGTGCATGACCGCGTAGTATTCGGGCGTGAGCTCGGCAGTCTTTTCCTTCGAGTTCACGCGGATCAGCGCGTTCTGCCGCCAGCCCCACGCGCTCCGGCCGTCGTCGCACAGGATCACGTTCCAGAACGTGTATTCCTCGCAGCCGCTGCCGAGGTAGTCGTTGATGATGGAGAACGTGTGAAGCGCGCCGCGCCAGTCGAATCTGCCGTCGCCGCATTCGCTTTCGGACTGCATGACCTTCAGATGGGGATATTTCTGGCGCACGTCGCGGATGATCTGCGAGCCTTCCCACTGGAATCCGATTCCCTTGAACAGGTCTTTCCCGATGACGTGCGGGTCGGACAGGATGTTGTCGACCTCGTCGAACCGGTTCGTGTTGATGGTGCCGAGGTAAAGTTCCACGTCCGGGTGTTTCGCCTTCAGGGCGGGGCCGAGGTATTCGGCGTTGAAGAGCGCGGCGCCCTTCGGCGTCCACGGGCATCCGGGGTACGCCGTGTAGCTGTACGCCTCGTTCTGGTACATCACGCGTTTGATCGGGATGCCGCTCATGCCGAACGCCTCGATGTAGCGGCAGAAATAGTCCGCGTACGCCTTCAGGTAGCGCGGGTCCATGATGAAGTAGTCCTGGCTGGCGATGAGGTCCGGGAACCTGCCGGGGCGGGGCTGGATGTCCGGATTCGCGTGCAGCAGGTAGTCGATGCGCGAGTCCATCTTGTTGAATCGGCTGCTGAGGACAGGGTAGTCCTGGTTGATCTTCATCCAGGCGGGCGGAGACCACGGCGAACACCAGAACCAGAGGCGCGGGTTGTATTTCTGTGCGGCATGGATGTACGGGATGATCGTGGAGAGGTCGCGGTTCATGTCGAAGTAGCGGAGCTCGAAATCGCCGGGCACCTCGCTGGCGCTGTACCAGCTTCGGGCGTAGTCGTTGGCTCCGAGCGAGAGGCGTCCGTGCGTGTATTTCAGGTCGCCGTCCGGCGCGAAGATCCGCTTCAGCAGTTCCTCGCGCTTCTCCTCCGGCAGGACTTGCAGGGCGTCCCAGCCGAGCTCGTTGAAGCACGTGCCCCAGCCCTTGAACGTCACGATGGCATTGTTCCCGTCGCCAGCGTCCATTTTGAAGAAGGGACGCACGGAGGAGGTTTCCTCCGTCGGCGTTTCGGCGGCGACGGTCTTCACTTCGCTCTTTACCCAGAACCCGTCCTTTTCGCTGCTGGAATACCGGGTGAACGAACGTGCGGACGCCGTCGCGGCGGCCAGGATTAGGATGGCGGTGATGCCGAGGAGTTTTGCTGTGTGTTTCATGGCTGGTGATTTCCTTTCGGTGGAAGATGTTTTCTGAGGGTACGGACGGCATGTTCGAACGCGGCGACGTCTTCGGGGCGGGGCGGGCGTCCGGCATAGCGGATGCGTTCATACATTGCGGTACATTCGAGCAGGGCCGGGGCGCCGACTTCCTTCGCCCAGGCGCCGTAGGTCTGCCACGGTTTCCGCTGGATCCCGGTCTTGCGCCAGACTGCCAGCTGAAGCGAACGCATCATGGCGGCCAGGCGGCGCATCTGCCGGGTCAGCGCATAACGTCCGCGGCGCCGGTTCCGCAGGTACAGGACCAGCGAAGCGACGAGAGCCAGCGGCGCAAGAAGCTCGAAAACGGACTGGACGGGGTGTGTCCTGACGTGGTCGAGCGTCCACGCGTACGCCGTGTCCCAGGCCAGGATGATCGCCTGCGCCAGGTGTCCGCGGCGGAACCAGTATGCCATGTTGTCGAACTGAAACGCGATGCGGTCGCGCAGCCGGCTGAACCAGGAATCGTCCAGGGCCAGCATTTCTTCGATCTCCTCGCCGGGCGGCGTCGCCTCCACGAGAATCCATTTCTGCTCGTCGTCGAGCCAGGCTTCGGTCCAGGCATGCAGGTCGAAGTTCGTGGCGTAGTAGTACCCCGCTGGATTGTAGCGGCTGCACACGATCCCCGCCACGTAGCGGGTCGGGATCCCGTACAGGCGCAGGAGCAGCGCCGCCGAAGTCGCGAAGAGCTCGCAGTGTCCCGTCCTGCGGTGGAACAGGAACCGCATCAGCGGGCTGTAGTATTCGCCGCGCGAGGGGATGTAGTCGTCGCGCCGCAGGGAATATGTGAAGTTGTCCGAGAAGAATCGGACCACGGCGGCGATCCGTTTCCGGGGCGGCAGACTCGCCGGCTCCACGCCGTCGAAGATCTCGTCCGTCAGGACGGCGAGCTGTTCCGAGAGCAGGGGCGGCAGTGCCAGGTATTCCTGCCTCGCATCGCCGTCCGGCGACATGTCCGCCTCAAGCGGTTCCTGGCTGGCGGCCGCGGGGTCCGGCCGGTTGACCGTTGCGATGACGCCGGTGGACGGGACCCAGTTTTCGGCGATGAGCGCGCCGTCGCGCGTAACGGCGGCGGATTTGGCGTCCAGCGTGACCGAGGTGGCGTTTGCGGGGAGCGGCGTCACGACGCTCCTGAAATCGGCCTCGAAACGGAATTCGATGCGTTCGGTATCTGTGTCGCCGGTCTCCTGGAGCAGGAACGTCAGCACCGTCAGGTTGCGGTCCTCTTCGCGCGTGATTTCCACGATGTCCGTGGTGTTTTTCTCGTCCGCGACCCACACGCCGCCGTAATTGCCCGTGAACCTCCGGTAGGCGTTCCCGCGCAGATAGCCCGGCACGGACGACGCGATCGCCTGCACCACCACCCGGACCGGGGTGTCGGCTCCGAACTGCGGCTCACGGATCGCAGTCTCGGTCGGGAATGCGGTGCCGCGTCCCTGGGGCGGGTTCTGGAAATACTGCTGAAGGTGCGACCGCCATTCGCTGAACGTGTTCATCTTCGACCGGAAATACTCCTCCGCGCCCCAGAGCGCCGGAAACAGCAGCAGCACCGCCAGAATGTGGGCGGCGAGCACGGATTTCGGACGGTCCACGGAATCGTACCGGACGTCCGCGGTCAGGAGCAGCAGCGTGCCGACGCATTGCAGGGCCGTGCACGCCAGGTAGGTCTCGCGGTAATGGCGCAGGAGCTGCGTTGTCCCGGCGAACGAGGTGTTCACGAGCTTGGCGGTGTTGTATACGTCGCCGCACGCCAGGCACGACAGCAGGACGATCAGCAGGCACAGCGCCGAGATCTCCCGCGTCCGCATGAACCAGCAGGAGATCGCCGAGGCGTACAGCAGGAACGGCAGGAACTGGTGCGACCGCATCAGGTAGTCGGAGAAGGTGAGGCGTTCGTCCGGTATTTTCACGAAGAGCCCGGGCACGACCGCCAGGATGCCCGCCGCGAGCAGGGAGTAGATGATCGGGCGGTCCCGCAGGCGGAAACTGCGGTCCTGGAAGATCGGGAAGACGACCATGAGCGCGGTCAGGATCAGGATGTGCGGCAGGTCGTATTTCAGCGACAGCAGAAAGGCGGGCGGCAGAATCAGCAGGGCGCGCGTGAGAATGCCGAACTGGCGGCGCACCGGCGGGTCGTATTCGAAGAAGGATTTCGTCTTCATAACGGCAGGTCTCCTCCCGTCAGGACGGATTCCGGCGTGACCACGCGAAGCGTATCCGGGAGCTCCGTTTCCGGTACATGCGGCGCGACCAGTACGGGTACGACGCGCGCGCCGTGCCCTTCGAGGCTGCCGAGGAACTTCCGCGCCGTCCGGTCCCACCGCAGCAGGATCAGGAACACCGTGCCGGATTCCAGCGCTTCGGCGGCGAGGTCCTCCGCCCCGTCTCCCGCGAATGCGTCCTTCGCGGAGGTCGAAGCGGTGGCGAGTTCGTCCAGCAGCGGGTCGCAGTCGCGGTCCGGTTCGCCGGTCGAGGGGAAAAGCGTGACGTGTCCGCCGACCGCGAGCATGTCGACGTGGTACGACATCGAGGTCAGCGTTTCCGCGACCGAGGCCGCCAGCGAGACCCCCGCTTCGAAATCCGGGTTCGTGCGGACCTTCAGCAGGGATTCCGAGAGGCTGAACAGCGCGCGGAGCATCCCGGCGGCGAGGTGGGCCGGCGGGATGTACGTGTCGAGCAGGACCGCCGCGTGGGAGACGTGTTCCTGCTGGTACTCCTTGATGATCGGAATGCGGCAGCGGGCCGTGGCGCGCCAGTGGATCTTGCGCGGGGAGTCGCCGGGGCGGTACGGACGGCATCCGTAGAAATCCATGCTGTCGCCCGGACGCGGCACGGAGCGCGCGCTCATGCGCGGCTGGACCCCGCCGTCGCGGGGGAACAGGTTCCGCAGGTCGCGGCTTGCCGGATGCACGGTCAGATATTCCTTGCGGGCGAACAGGACGGAATGCTTGAAGATGTTGAACGGGAAACTGGACTCCGCGAGTCCCTGCGGGATGCTGAAGACGCCGCGTTTGAACGGCTTCAGCTCCACGGCGAAGGTCCGTTCCCCGCTGCCCGGCACGGAGCAGTATTGGAACCCGTGGACGCGGCGGAGTTCCGGCAGCTCGATGTTCGGGTCGACGAGCAGGTCGGCCGCGGGAAGGCGCCGCAGGTTGCGGATCCGATAGGTCACGTCGAACGGGATGCCGCATTTGACGCGCGTCGGGAACTCGCGTTCGACGGAGAGGCGCGGGCGGAAGACGAGCCCGAGCAGCAGGTCGACGCCGAGGAGCACGACGAGGAAGAGGAAGACGGGGATCGCCGGGCTGTTCAGCGCGAACATGGCGAAGAACGCGAACATCGGGATCACGATGAAAAGCAGGCGCATCGGGCGGCTGAACATGCGTTCGTACCACGCCATCGCCCAGAACAGCAGCTTCAGCGTGGGCGAGCGGTAGTACTTGAACACGAAGCCGAGCCCGTGCGATTCGCGGAGCCACTGGGGACCGTCCAGGAACCGCAGCCACAGGCTTCGGATCACGCGCAGCGGATTCCTGCTCATTCGCGGGGGGCTCCTTTCGTCGGGACGCGGCCCGGGGTTATACGGGGACGCGCGTTTTCTTCACGACGGCGGCGACCAGGTCCGCGGCGGAGAGGCCCGCATGGCGGCTCTTCTGGTTCAGGATCAGGCGGTGCGTCAGGACTGGCCCGGCAAGCGAGGAGACGTCGTCCGGGGTCACGAACTCCCGTCCGTTCAGCAGTGCCCGCGCCTGGGCGCAGCGTGCCAGGTCGAGCAGGGCGCGCGGGCTGGCGCCGAGGGAGAAGCCGTTTTCGGGGTCGCGGGTGGCGGCGACGAGTTCGCGGGCGTATTCCTGCACGGACCGCTCCACCGCGACGTCGCGCACGGATTCCTGGATTTCCATAAGTTCCGCGCAGCCGATCACCGGCTCCACGTGGTCCAGCGGGTCGTCGTGCCAGCGGTCGTTCAGCATGGCGAGCTCCTCGGCGGGGTCGGGATAGCCGAGCGAGAACTTCATGGCGAAGCGGTCGAGCTGGGCTTCGGGAAGCGGGAACGTGCCGTAGTATTCGACCGGGTTTTCCGTGGCGATCACGAGGAACGGCTTCGGCAGGTCGTAGCGGACGCCTTCGATGGAGACCTGGTGTTCGTTCATGGCCTCCAGCAGCGCCGACTGCGTGCGCGGCGAGGCGCGGTTGATCTCGTCGCCGAGCAGGATGTTCGCGAAGACGGGGCCGGGATAGAACTTGAATTCGCCGGACTGCTGGTTGAAGACGGAGGATCCGAGGATGTCGGACGGCATCATGTCGGACGTGAACTGGATGCGCTTGAAGTCGGCTTTCACCGTCAGGGCGAGCGCCTTGGCGAGCGTGGTCTTGCCCACGCCGGGCACGTCGTCCAGCAGCACATGGCCGTTCGCCAATACCGCGTTCAGCAGCAAATCGATCACTTCGTCTTTTCCGCGGATGACCTGTTTCAAACGGGTCCGTATCTGTCCGATCGTCTCCAGACGGGACGTCTGTGGTTCAGCCATGCATGCACCTCCGTATCGCTGCGGCGAAAGCCGGACGGCGGCGCGCCTCCGGCGACTTAAAACAGAAATATAATACCTCTTCCCCGCGATTTTTCAACCGCGGAAACCAAAAAACGGCGCTTTTTCCCTATATTTTTGGAAAAGACGGTTGCATTTTCGCGTTTGGAGTCTATCTTATTAGTTACGATTGAAAACGATTCAAGGGTATCTCTAACAATTCGATCGGCTGGATCGCCCGGATGCGAAAAGCCGCCGAATACCAATCGTTAGTGGTGCCCTCAACTTCGGGAACCCTCATGAAAAACATCCGTAGACTTCTCGCTCCGGCGGCCCTGATCTGTTCGGCCCTCTTCTGCTGCGGCTACCACAGCTGCGACAAGGAGGAGGTCCACATGTATTTCGACCCGGACACCTGGGAGGAGATGCAGCTGCCCCCCAAATACGTCGTTTCCCTCCACGAGGTCATCCGCACCCGGACCGGCGAAGGCGTGGAACGTACCGTGGCTTCGTACTTCGGCGACGAAGTGACCATTCACTCGATGCAGCTGATCGACTCGTCCGAGATCACGAACATCCAGCCGATCCCGATCCCGGGCGACCAGGGGTTCTACAACCTCCGTTTCGACCTCACCGAACGCGGCCGCAAGCTCTGGATCAACCTCAGCGTCCAGCACAAGGGGCAGGAGCTGGCGTTCGTCATCGACGGCACGGTGTACCGCGGGATCAAGCCGCGGATGCTGAGCAGCGACGAGGCGACCTTTGTCGTCGTCGACGGCCCGTTCGACCAGGCCACCGCGCTGGCGCTCCAGAACAATGCAAAGTTCAACTACTTCAAAATGAGAAAGTGATTCCGCATGTCCCTTTTCAAGTACATCCGCCGGACGCTGCCTCTTGTCGCGGGCCTTCTCGCCGCCGTCTTCCTCTGCGGAGCCGGCGGCCAGAGCTGCAGTGCCGAAGATATCGACCATGTGTTCGATCCGGAGAATTTCGACTCGTCCGACCGTCCGCTGGAGGGCACCATCGAGATCCGGGAGATCATCCAGCTGCGCCGGGGCACCGACAAGGAGGAAATGGTGCCCACGCTGTTCGGCGACGACCTCTGCCTCAACACGAACGTGCTGCTGAGGTCCACTGACGTGAAGGAGATCAAGGCGATTCCCATCGAAAAGCAGAAGCCTTACTACAGCCTCGAACTGAAGCTGACCGACCGCGGCAAACGCCACTGGATCGGCCTCAGCCTTCCGAACAGGGGAAAGCACGTCGCCTTCCTCATCGACGGCCTTGTCTACCGCACGTTCGTTCCCCGCATGCTTTACGACGACGTCACCGATTCCGTCATCGTCGACGGCCCGTTCGATCCCGCGACCGCGAAAAAGCTCGAATCCAACTCCGCCCGAAACCATTTCCGCTCCAGGTGATCCGCCATGACGACCAGAACAAACATCCTGCGATCCGCCGTCCGTCTGCTCCGTGCCGCCGCCCTCCCTGCCGTCTGCGTCTGCATCGCGGCCGCGGCGTTCGCGTCCTGCAACGGCAGCGCGACGGGCATCCTGGACCCGCTCAACGTCGACGACAAGGAGGAAGAATACAGGCCCGTCGTCGGCGAGCCCGGCGAGTTTGCCGTCGTCTCCATCCACGAGATCGTCCGCCACAAGCGGGGCGAGGAGCGCGAACTCGAAGTCGCGTCCATGTTCGAGGACGAGATCTTCATCGACAAGAATCCGCTGCTCGATTCCTCCGACATCATCTCCATCGAGGCGATCGCCATCAACGACCTGCCCGGCTTCTACAAGCTCCGCTTTCACCTGACCCCGGATGGCGGCAAGAGCTGGCGCAAGTTTACCAGTTCCGACGACCGCGACGTCTCCCCCACGCTTGCGTTCGTCATCGACGGCGTTCTCTACCGCACGTTCAAGCCGCGTTTCCTCTACAAGGACGAAGACAGCGTGGTCATCGACGGCCCGTTCGACGAGCCCGCGGCGCTGAACCTCGAAGCCAACGCAATCCGCAACTTCATGCACTTTTCCCAGCAATAGGGCCCAACAGCAGAAAGGACAACACCTATGCAGTTCCTGTCCCGGATCAAGGCCGCCGTTTTCCTGATCGCGCTCGCCGCGCTGGTCCCGGCCGTTCACGCGGTTTCCGAAACATACATCCCCTCGAACGCGAAGTTCGCGTTCTACGCCGACGCGAAAAAGGCCTCCGTCTCGCCTGCGCTCAAAACGCTTCTTTCCCGCGACGGCTTCGACCTCGCCGGCTGTCTCGACGACATCGCAATGGTGCTGGACGACCTCACCGGCGACGCCTCCTTCTTCCTGACCGAGATCGACCCCGGCGACTTCGAAAAGTCCCTGATGGACGTGGTCCTCTACGCTCCAGGCCGCGTCAACGACATCTACAAGCGCCTTTCCACGCGCGAGGACATCAAGACCGAGGCGAGCACGTTCTCCGGCGCCCGCATTCTGAAGATCCACGTCGTGAACGGCAAGACCGACATGCTCGCGTTCTTCGAATTCGTCTCCGACGACATCATGCAGTGCCGCCTGGCTGTCAATCTCCCCGACACGCAGCCCTTCATCTGGGCTGTGAACCCGGACACTCCCATGCTCGTCACGAGCATGAAGGTCAAGGGCGCGCTCTTCGCCGCCATGGTCGACGCAGCCTATGTCCAGGGCCGCGTGAAGGCCGAGGAGGAAGCACATCCCCGCACCGAGGAGGAGAAGAAGACCACCATCAAGGCGGGCGACGCCTCCATCGAGATCGACGAGGAGGACCCCAGCCTCGAGGACATCCGCAACAACGTGAAGGCGATCTTCGCCCGCATCACCGAGGGCTCCCGCGGCTCGGTCGACGCCACCATCACGCTCCGCTGCACCAGCTCCGCGATCCGCGACGAAGTCTTCCGCACCGTCGACGGCTTCGTGACGCTCTACACCATGCTCGCCGACACCTCGTTCGAGATCGGCAAGGACGGCAAGCTCATCCAGAAGGGCGGCAAGACCAACCCGCTTTCCACCCTCAAGCACGAGCCCAAGGGCAACGACGCCGTTTTCACGCTGAACCTGTCCGAAAAATTCCTCTCCGACATGGCGAAGGACGCCGCGAAAAACAACAAGAGCAACAGCAGCAAGAAGAAAAAGGAAAAATGACCCGATCCCGCCGCGAAAAACGGCGGCCCGCGGATCGAAAGCCCTTTTTTCTTCCATTTTTTCCGGTTTTGCCGCTTTTTCTATTTGAAACGGCAGAAAATTATGCTATCGTATGGTAACGGAGAATAAAATGAGACGGCGCGCGCGCAAAAACGAATCCGGGCAGGTGCTTGCGGAATATACCGTGATGCTCGGCATGGTCGTGCTCGTCGCCCTCTCGCTTTTTCTCCTCATGCGGGTGTTCCTGGAGTACGGCTGGCGGATTCTTTCGCTGATCGCCTGGGAACCATGACAGAACAACAAAACCGATTCCAGCAAGGAAAGGAGTCCCGATATGAAACTCAGCAGAAAACACTACGCAAGGAAGCGCCGGACCTCCGGCGGACAGGCAATCCTCGAGTACATCATCGTCATCGCGCTCGTGGCGGTGGCGGCACTGACCGTGCTCGGCCTCTTCGGCGACCGCATCAAGGCGCTGATCGGCGGGTCCGCCACCGCCATCGGCAGCAAGAACGCGTCCAACGCGGCGGGCGACGACGGCGACAGCCTGAAACAGTTGCAGGAAATGGACAAGGACGGTCCGTCCGACATCAATTTCTGACCGGATTTGTTCCGGCGGCGTTCCGGATGTCGAACGGCGGTTCTCCCGCCGTCCGCTCCGGTGTGCCATGCGGAAAGGATGCGTCCCGTGCGCTGTTTGCCCCGACTTTCGCGCCGCCGGGCTTCGTCCCCGTGCGGCCATGAGACGTGTTCCGGCGCGGTGCAAACCGCCTCGGAGCATGGGATGACCTGTATCCGCGAAGAGGCTTCCGCGGAGGACTTTTCCTCCC
Organism: Victivallales bacterium; assembly: GCA_016285335.1. The sequence goes on from JAEEQO010000050.1 coordinate 14,943, forward strand.
CGTGTCCGAGCAGAGCCGGACACTGCCGCAGAGGAGGAGAGCTTTCCCTCCCCGCGCCTCGTCTCCACGCTCGAAAAAAGGGGTTTGCGGCCATGTATGCGCGCAGGAAAGGCGAACATGGCTCCGCCATTCTCGAATCGTTTCTCTCCATGATCCTCATCGGCATGATCCTCTTCGGCATTCTCCAGCTTTTCCAGCTCGTGGTCGCCGACATGATCACCGAGTACGCGGCGTTTCGCGGCGCCAGATCCGCCGCCGTCGGGTTCCGCGAAGCATACGCCATCCGCGAAGCGCTGGTCAAGGCCGCCCCCGCCTCGGGGCCCATGGTCACCCCGGACCCCGACGACTATCCCGGCTACGGCTGGAGCCCCGTCGAGACGGAGAAATCGCTGCTCCGGGGGTTCATGCAGGGCGACCGCCATGTGGAGTACGCCAACTGGGTCGGGGAGGACCGTTTCCACACGAACTACCACTGCCCGCATTACGGGGAACCCCTGATCGGCGGATGCAGTAACTGCAGCAAGGGCAGGCGGCATTACGTCAGCGCGTCGGCGCAGGGGTTCGACGAGACCATGAGCTTCCATTTCGAATTCGTCAATTACCCGCTGGACATCCCGCTGCACGACTGGCTCACGGGAC
>JAEEQO010000051.1 GCA_016285335.1 Victivallales bacterium
GTCCAGGTTGACGGCTTTTTCGGGGCGTTTGCCGAGGGAACAGGTCAGGTGATGCAGGAAAAGCCGTTTCAGCGTTTCCTTCATTTCTTTCTTAGCCATAGCTTGAAAACTCCTTCTGCGAGGTAGTATGATATGCGGTATGTGCCGCCGGAACGGACCTACATTCCCGGCGTGACGTGCGGGTGGCGGGCATCGTGCTGCGCAAGATGTTTAAGCCGTTTCGTGCGCGCATGAAGAACCATAAGCATAATATACCTCTGTTTCTCCCGGTTTTCAAACCGGAATGCCTTTTAACGCGGAAAAAACAGGCGTCCGTCGGCCATGTGGCACGGCGGCGGGATGCGCTTCCTTGAGCCCGCTGTCCGGGCGGGTGCCGCGTCACGCGATGCTCGGACGTTTCCCCGGCGACGGCGCCGGGCGGGACATGCGTCTTTCCCTGCCGTGACCGCCTGATATTTGTTCGGAACATTTCATGCGCGGCTTGATTTTTATGCGTTCCCGCTGTATTTTATTTCATCTTTTCCGCATGAAGCGCCGGCTCGGGAAAGACGGGCGCGACCGGATCGTGTCCGCCGTCTGCTCCGGTTTTTGCATTCAAATCCATTTTCAGAGAGACTGTTTATGACCGCCGTACTGGTTTTCTGCACGTTGTCGCTGTTTCTGGTCCTGGGGAAGATTCTGCGCGTTTTCATCCCGCTCCTGCAGAGGCTTTATCTTCCGAGTTCCATCATCGGCGGAGCGGCCGCCCTGATCGTCTTCAAATGCTTCCCCGGGCTGGTTCCGGCGGAAGTCTTCAGTGCCATCAACAAGCTGCCCGGATTCCTCATCAACGTGATCTTCGCGTCGCTCTTCCTCGGCATGACCGCGCCGAAGATCACGAAAATGGCCGCGATCGCGTTTCCGCAGCTCTGTTTCGGGCAGTTCATCGCCTGGGGACAGTATGTGCTGGGGCTCGGGCTCACCGGGTTCGTGCTGATGCCGTTCTTCGGCATTCCTCCGGCGTTCGGCAATCTGCTGGAGATCGGCCTGCAGGGCGGACACGGCACGGTGGGCGGCATGACCGCCGTTTTCGAGGGGAACGGCTGGGAGGACGGCGTGGCGCTGGGTTACACCGTGGCGACAGTCGGCATGATCGTCGCCATCGTCGTCGGCATGGTCCTGGTCAACTGGGCGAACCGGCGCGGCTTCGTTCAGGATTTCGTGCCGCTGGAGGACATGGACCGGCTTCACCTGAAAGGCATTTACCGCCGCAGGGAACAGCCCGCCGCCGGACGCCAGACGGTGCTGTGCGACTCCATCGACTCGCTGGCGTGGCACTGCGCGCTGATCGGCGTGGCTGTGGCGATCGGCTACGGGATCCTCTTCGGGTTCCAGCATCTGGAAATCGCGCTCTTCCCGAACGCCTCCAAACGGCTTTTCTCCGGCTTCCCGCTCTTCCCGCTGTGCATGATCGGCGGCCTCATCATCCAGAACGTGTTCCAGAGGCTCCGCATCGCGCCCCTCATCAACGACATTCAGATGAAGCGCATCTCCGGCGCTTCGCTGGATTTCCTGGTGGTTTCCGCGATCGCCACGATCCGCATCGAAGTCGTGCTGCAGAACTGGCTGCCGCTGCTCATCCTGATCGGCTCCGGCACGCTGCTCTCGGTCCTGATGGTGCTCTTCGTGGCGCCGAGGCTCTTCCGCAACGCCTGGTTCGAACGCGCCATCGCCGACTTCGGGCAGTCCCTCGGCGTGACCGCGACCGGGCTCCTGCTGCTGCGGACCGTGGACCCGGAGAACAAGACCGAGGCGGCCGCCGCGTTCGGCTACAAGCAGCTGCTCCACGAACCGTTCATGGGCGGCGGCATCGTGACCGCGCTGGCGCTGACGATGGTCTTCACGGTCGGCTGGCTCCCCGTGTTCATCGTGTCGGCGGTCTTCTTCGTGTTCTGGGGAAGCCTGATCTTCGCGGTCATCCTGCGCAACCGGAAACGCTGACGCCGCGCGGGATTTGAGATTCCCGAGGATCCCGCTCGCTCCGTCCATGTCCGGCATTCCGGGAAACGCCGGAAAAAGTGCCGGATTAATCCTCCGGCATGTTTGACAAACGGGATTCCGGCGGTTATATTGAAGAAACAGCGATAAACCACGTCTTATCCCGCCTGAAACAGCGGCGCAGACACAGAGTTTTTGAACGAAAAACCGACGGAGAAACCATGTCAGCTTTTCATCGTCCGCCCACTCCGGCACTTTCCGGGTCCCGCTTCCGGCTCCCGTTTCTTTCATCCTTCATTCTGTTGCTTTCCATTTGCTTACTGTGCGCCGGCGAAGACGCCACCAAACCGGCCGATGCCGCCCGTTACGAGATCTTCAGCACGAAGATCCCCGCCGGTGCGAACTGGACGACCGACGACAGAATCGTTCGCGGCGGCGGTTTTTCGCAGGAGGCGGAGAACTACATCTACGTCACGCCGGACCGGCCCGCCGAACTGACCGGGCTTTCGATCCCGATCCGCGAGAACCCCGGCGCGGGCGAATACCGGTACATCACGTTCGTCTGGGTGAAGTGGGGCGGCAGCCAGATCGGGATGAAGTTCCTGACCTCGGATGAATACGCGGGCGGACGCGGCGCGGCATACGACTACACGTACACGGCGGGAGCGCCCGATCCGAACAACGCGAAACGGATCGAAAAAGGCCTGTCCGTGGTCGACCGGGCGCAGGGCTGGGTCGTGGTCACGCGCGACCTGTGGAAGGATTTCGGCGATTTCACGATCACCGGCGTCCAGTTCATCTGTCCGGAACGCCGCGATGCGGGATTCGATGAGATATTTCTGGCGAAAAACGAACGTGCCCTCGGCGGTGCGCCGGAGATCCTGCCGAGCGAAGCCGCAAAACCCGTGACGCTGACCGGGGACCGTCCGTCCATTGCGGAATCCGCCTCAAATTCGACTTCCGATGCAGATGAAGCGGACGACGCTTCCGCGATGGCGGTCAAAATCGACTGGGGCGCCCAAATCCGGGCGGGCGGATTCATGATGTATCCGCTGTATCTGCTCGCGTTCCTGGCCGCGGTCATCGTCATCCGCCGCATGATGCTCTCCAGCGAAAAGACGATCGCCCCGGACAGCCTCATCCGCGAGGTGAACGCCGCGCTGGACGCCGGCGATTTCGACCGCGCGGAGAAAGCCTGCGACGGCGACGGGTCCACGCTCGGACGCGCGCTCGGCTGGCTCCTGAAACACCGCGACGCCGGACGCGAGGCGGTTTCGCAGACCGCCGGGGACATAGCCGCCCGCGACATCCGGACGCACCTGTCGCGCATCTATCCGGTTTCGGTCATTTCCTCGCTGTCGCCCCTGCTGGGCCTGCTCGGCACCGTGGTCGGCATGATCGAGGCGTTCGGCCTGGTCGCGCTCTACGGCGACGAAGGCGGAGCGTCCATCCTGTCCGACTCGATTTCGAAGGCGCTCATCACGACCGCCGCCGGGCTCATCATCGCGGTCCCCGCCGTGGCCGCCTATTATCTGCTGAAGAACCGCATCATGGGGCTGGCGTCCCGCGTGGAGGCCGAGCTGGAGCACGCGATCACGGTGCTGTATCTGGAATCGCCGGACAAAGCGCCTCGCAAGGGGGACGGCCATGCGGATTGACTTCGGCGGCGACGACAGGCCGGACGTCCAGATGTCGCCCCTGATCGACTGCGTCTTTCTGCTCCTCATTTTCTTCCTCGTCACCACCATGATGAAGAAATGGGAGCTGCAGATACCGTTGTCCGTGCCGCCCATGAGCGCCAGTCTCTCCGCGACGCGGGCGAGCGCGGAATCGGTGATCCTGTCCGTCGACGCGACCGGCCGCGTGTACCATGTGACCGGGCACGACGCCTACACGGGCGAAAACGTATTCGAGCCGGTCGCGGACCCGGACGCCTTTCTGGCGGGGCTGCGCGAACGCGAGGGGACGCAGGCACGGATCGACGTCGCGGCATTCCGGGACGTTCCCGTCGCCACGGTCATCGCGCTGTTCGACCGCTGCCAGATCCACGGATTCAGCCGGACGCGCGTCCGCCTGGGGAGCAAGCCGCATGAACCTGCCGTTCTTCCGTGACCGCGACGACCCGGACATCTCCATGTCCCCGCTGATCGACTGCGTGTTCCTGCTGCTGATCTTCTTCCTCGTCTCCTCCATGACGAAGGTCCGGAACAAGGACATCCCCGTCGAGCTCCCGGCCTCCGAAGCCGCCGTCCGGCTCCGTCCCAGCGACAACCAGTCCGTCATCGGCATCGACAGGCAGGGCGCGTTCTACTGGAACGGGCAGCCGTGCACCACGAATTTCCTGCTGGAACAGCTCCGCGGTCTGTGTGTCGCCGATCCGGGGCGGCGCATCCGCATCGACATGGACCGCTCCGCGCCGTTCGGGCGGTTCGCCGAGGTGATGGACGCCTGCCAGTTCTACGATTTGAGCAACATCGGGATCAGTGCCTATGAACGCACCGAAGCAGCCGAATAAAAATGGAACGGAATTCCGTCTCATGAGCCGCCTGAACGGACCGGACCCGGACGGATTCGGGAAAAGCACGGTCGCCGCGAACCTGCTTGCCTGGAGCATCCCGCTGGCGGTGCTCCTCGCCGGACTGCTTTTCCTGCACGGGGACGGCGCTGCACGGATCGTGCGGGGAAAAAAAGCCGGAAAGCATCCGAAGTCAACTGCGTCTGCAAAAACACCCGCCATCCGTCCCGACGCCCGCCTCGAACAGCTTCAGGCGAAACGCCCCCTGCCGCCGGATTATTCCGAAAAATTGGTCGCGCAATCGGAAGTGCTTGCGCGGAAAAACCTGCTGTCTCAGCTTCAGTCTTTCCGGGAGATGTCCCGCCGCATGAAGGACAGCCGCGACGACCTCCTGACCCGGATCGAAGAACGTCCGCTCCTGCCGACCGGACCCGCCGATGCGAACGACACCTCGGAGGCGCGGGCGCTGCCGTCCGTCTCCGATCCGGGGCCCCTGCCGGAAAATGTCTCCGTGGAGTTCCTGTACGGGCTTCTGCGCGAATACGAGGCGGAGATCAGGCGGGACCACCTCGCGGAAAGCGCGGCGCGTCGGGCGCTGTCGCGCGGCCTGTCTTTCCCGGAGGTCTACCGCTCCATGAAGCCCGGCTCCACGCAGATGCCTTCGTTCGACGCGCTGATCGAGATGCAGTCGCCGGACGGGACCTGGGAACGTTCCGGGGAGAGCGCGGCCGCCGCGGGCCTTTCCATCCGCAGCACCGCCGAGCTCAACCGCTACCGCGAACTGCTCGGCCAGGCGGTCCGTCAGGCCGGGCTCGCCGCTTCGAGGCTCGCCGGACTTTTCGACGGCGGGCGACCACTGCCGCAGAGGCTCATGTTCGGCGGGCCGGGTTCGGGCGGAGGCGGTCCCGGCGCAGGCGGCGGCTCCGGTATGGGCGGCTCCGGCGAGGCGCCGGAATCCGTCCCGCTGACCGCCTGGAGCGAGTACGCGGGGGAACGCCTCGCCAAGGACATGGTGAAGGCGCAGGCGCTTCCGGGGCGGCGTTTCACGCGGCAGGCGGAGAACCGCGGCTGGCTCTACATCAACACCTGGTACATGATCGGCCCGTGGGAGAATTACGGGCGCGACGACTACGCGCTGGTGCATCCGCCGGAGCTCTCCATCGACCTGGACGCCGTTTACACCGACGGCCAGCGCGGCGAGGGCGTCGAGGAGACTGATTCCGACCCGATCAAGGTCTCGGGGAAGAAGGTCCGCCTGGACGGCGTCCTGCGCTGGAAGTTCATGCAGAGCGAATCCATGCACAACACCGTGCCCGTCACCACGGACCACTCCACGTACTACGCCTATACCGAGCTGTATTTCGACCGCGCCGTCACCATGCTTGTGGCGATTGGCACCGATGACGGCGGCCGTCTCTGGATCAACGGCAGGGACGTCTGGCAGGACGCCGGGACGAGCTGGTACAACATCGACGAGCACATCGAGCCGTTCGAGTTCCGGCAGGGCTGGAACACCGTGCTCATCCGCCTGGAGAACACCGGCGGCTCCGCGACCGGGTTCAGCTTCATGATCGTCCCCGCCGACCAGGTCCCCCCGCCGCAAAAAGCTGATTCAAATTAAACTGCCGCCCCAGGCGGCGCGGGAAGTTCTGCCAATAAAATTTCCGCCGGGCGGATGCTTTGTGAACACCCGCGCGGCGGAAGCTGTTTCAGCTCAGATCGAGCTTACGGATTGAAGCGGACCCAGTCGACTTCGATGTGGTTGCCGCTGCGCATGCTGATGTAGAGCGTGTGGACGCCGGTCGGGCTGGACTGGAGCGGGCACACGGCCTCGGTCCAGTCGGGCTTGCCCTGAACCGTCACGGAGGCGAGGAGCGGGCCCTCGGCGCCGTCGGCGCGGATGTCCATGACGCCGCCCGCGGTGGAGTGGCAGCGGAGCGTGACGGACTTCAGCGGGGCGTCGCCGAAATCGACGCGGTCGTAGGTCAGGTAGATCGGACGGCGGTATTCCGTGGTGTTCCAGAAGATCGCCTTCCATCCGTCGAACGTGCGGTCGGAGTTCAGGAAGTCGATCTTCACGTTCTCCGGTCCGATGCTGGAATAGCGGTCGATCTGGATCTCGCGCGTCGCCTTGGAGACGCCGACGCCGCGGAACGTGGGCTTCACGAGGTTGATCGTGCCGTCTTCGTTGAACGTGAGCTCGTCAATGCAGACGGAGCGGTTCTTGTCGAAGTAGGGCGAATAGTCGTTGTGGTGGTAGAAGAGATACCATTTGCCGTTGAACTCGACCACGGAGTGGTGGTTGGTCCAGCACACGGTCTCGGACTGCTCCATGATCTTGCCCTTGTACTCGAACGGGCCGGTCGGGCTCTTGCCCATGCAGTACGCCAGCGTCTCGCGTTCCTTTTCGGCCCACGGGAACGTGAAGTAATAGATGCCGTTGCGCTTGAACATGAACGGGCCTTCCTTCATGCCGCTCTGCGGGGTGTTGTGCTGGATGCTGGTGGAGGGGCCGTCGAATTCCTTCATGTTGTCCTTCAGCTTCGCGATCTGCATGCCCATGCCGGACCAGATCAGGTACGGGGTGCCGTCGTCGTCGATGAAGATGCACGGGTCGATGCCGTTCGCGCCCTGGATGGGCTGCTCTTCCACGCGGAACGGGCCGTAGGGCTGGTCGGCGGTGGCGACGCCGATGCGGTTGTTCGCCGGGAAGTAGAAGTAGTATTTGCCGTCCTTCACGTTGCAGTCCGGCGCCCACATGCTGTAGGAACGCGTGTTCACCCAAGGCACATAGGTCTGGTCCACGATTACGCCGTGGTCGACCCAGTCGACGAGGTTGTCGGAGGAGTACACGTGGTAGTCCGCCATGCAGAACCAGTCCTTGCGGTTGTAGTCGTACGGCGCCGGGATGTCGTGCGACGGATACAGGTACACGCGTCCGTTGAAGACATGGGCGGACGGGTCGGCCGTGAAGTTGTCCCGGATGATCGGGTTCTGGGCCATGAGGGGCGCGGAGAGGAGCATCAGCGCGCCGGCGAGGATACCGAGGTTTTGCAGTTTCATATACTTTTTTCCTACGGGTTTGGGGTGAAAGATGCAGTCGCCGGGAACGTGCCTGCGAAGGACGCGGAAACGTTTTTCCTGAACCATACTATACAGCCATGCGGCGAAAATGCAATCCGCGGACACTGGAATAAATACTTGAAAGCATGTACTATTTCACAAAATGCAAAAATGCACTGCCGGGAGCTTCGAAGAACGGGGCGCTTTCCGGTCCGGCGTCACTGCGTTAAAAAGCCCGGCTCCGCGAGGGGACCGGGCATCGGAAATAGGACTTGACTGTTTCTGTCCGCCGGGCGCGGATGACCGGACCGGCGGAGCGTTTCGTTTGCGTTTACGGACGGACGACGATCGTGCGGGGAGCTCCCGGAGGCGGGACCCATCTCGGCGGCGCGGCCGGACGGACGCCGTGCCCGCCCCAGACCCAGGTCTCGTCGTAGAAGAACCATCCCTCGTAGTACGGGACGTACGTGCCGTTGAAGCTGCTGTAGCTGTATTCCGGCACCGCGACCGTGGTCGTAGTTGTCACCGCGGGCGTGTTGCTTACGATCGGCGTCGTGGTTACAACCGGTGTCGTGGTTACAACCGGTGTCGTGGTTACAACCGGTGTCGTGGTCACGACCGGCGTGGTGGTCACGACCGGCGTGGTGGTCACGACGGGCGTGGTGGTCACGACGGGCGCGGGCTGGGTGACGACGACCGTGGGCTGGGTGACGACGGTCCTGGTCCTGGTGACAACGCGCGGCGGGGGCGGAGGCCCGAAGATCGCATTCAGGGCGCCGACTGATGCGCCGACCAGGTGCACGATATCGGTCGCGAGCATGATGCCGCTGTTCGGATGAGGCCCGTGGCCGCCGGGGCCGCCGGGTCCGCCGTGACCGCCGGGTCCGCCGGGTCCGCCGGGTCCGCCGCGGCGTCCCTGCGCGAATGCTTCCGCCGGAGAGAGGATTACCGCCGCAGCGAATGCGGCGCCGATGAGGACAGTTCTTGTGATGTTCTTCATGGTCTTGTCTCCTGTGTTGAGAGTTGAAAAGGATAAATTCGACAACCGAAATCTTCTATGCTCTAATAAAAATATAATCCGAATAATTTGTTTTTCAAATCTGTTTCTAAACTTTTTTCGATTTTTTTTGAAAAACCGAATTGTTAAGTTCAAAATGAATACCGCGTCATAATCCCCGCGGATGCCTGCCGCTTGATTCTGCCGAAAAAAGCGTCGACAAAAAGCGATGAAAAAAAAGGGCGGCACTGGAAACATACCTTCGAGCGAAGTATATTATACCATGATGAATACGCCCGGAACACAACAGAATGAACAGAACTCGCCTGACCGTGCCGGCGAAAAGGATGCCTCCACGCTCACTTCGGCGGGGCTGGTCCGCATCTTCCTGCGCGGCAGCAAACGCTGGTTCGCGCTGGCTGCCGTCCTGACCTCGCTGGTCTCCCTCTTCGAGCTGCTCAATCCGCAGATCATCCGGTTCACGGTCGACTCCGTGCTGGGCGGGAAGGAGCCGGAATCCGGCGGCCTGATGTCCGTCCTGCCGGAGCTGATGGGCGGCGTGGAGTTCATCCGGGGGCATCTCTGGGTGTCGGCGTGCGCCGTCCTGATCGTGTCGGCGGCCTCGCTCGTCTGCCGCTACCTCTTCCAGCTGACGAACGCGGTCGGAGCGGAGACGCTGGTGGAAACGATGCGGAACAGCCTGTTCGGGCACATCCAGCGTCTGCCGTTCGCCTGGCACATGTCGCATCAGACAGGCGACATCATCCAGCGGTGCACTTCGGATGTCGACATGGTGAAGCGGTTCCTGTCCGACCAGCTCACGAGCATCTTCCGCATTATGATCCTGATCGTGCTGTCGCTGGTGTTCATGTTCGGCATGAACGCCCGCCTGGCTGCGCTCGCGTCCATCGTAATCCCGCTCGTCGTGGGCGCGTCGTTCCTGTTCCACCGGAAGATCGCCTCGCGGTTCCTGGAGTGCGACGAAAACGAGGGCAAGCTCTCGACGATCGTGCAGGAGAACCTGACCGGGGTGCGCGTGATCCGCGCGTTCGGCCGCGAACAGTACGAGGTCGCGAAGTTCGACGCGCAGAACAGATATTACGTGTCGCTGTGGGTGCGCCTGGGGCGCGTCCTGAGCCTGTTCTGGGTGACGGGCGACCTCATCAGCATGCTGCAGGTGCTGCTCCTGCTCGTCTGCGGCTCGGTCTTCGCGATCCGCGGCGAGCTGACCGCGGGCGAATTCATCGCGTTCCTGTCCTACAACGGCATGCTGATGTTCCCGATCCGCCACCTCGGGCGCATGATCTCCGAGCTCAGTAAGGCCGGGATCTCGCTGAAGCGCATCCGCGAGATCATGGCAGCGCCGGAGGAGGCCGATCTGCCGGACGCCCTCACGCCGCCGCTCGACGGCGACATCGTATTCGACCATGTGAGCTTCGGCTACGACGGCTGCCCGGAACTTCTGCACGACCTGTCGTTCACGATCCCGGCCGGCACGGTGTTCGGCATCCTCGGTGGCACGGGCAGCGGCAAATCCACGCTGGTGCATCTGCTGTGCCGCCTGTACGACCTGAAGCCGGACAGCGGAAGCATTTCCATCGGTGGGGTCGACGTGGCGCAAATCCGGCGCGACCATCTTCGGCGCGGCGTCGGGATCGTCTTGCAGGAGCCGTTCCTCTTTTCCCGGACCATCGCGGAGAATATCGGGATCGCGGCGCCCGGCATTGGACTGGACGCGATCCGCGCCGCCGCCCGCACCGCCTGCGTCGAGGAGAGCATCGACCGGTTCAAGGACGGCTTCGACACGACCGTCGGCGAGCGCGGCGTGACGCTTTCCGGCGGGCAGAAACAGCGCACTGCCATCGCGCGTCTGCTGGTCGGGCGTTCCCCGGTCATGATCTTCGACGATTCCCTGTCCGCGGTCGATGCCGAGACCGACGTGAAGATCCGCCATGCCCTGCGCCACGACTTTAAGGGGCGCACCGTCATCCTGATCTCGCACCGCATCGCCACGCTCATGGAGGCCGACCGCATCCTCGTGCTGTCCAACGGCCGCATCGTCGAGACCGGCACCCACGACGAGCTCATGCGGACCGACGGCATCTACCGCAGGAACTACGAGCTTCAGATGAAGTCCCCCGAAGAGGGCGGGCTTGACGGCGCACCGTCAGATATTCCCTGCTCATTCGGCATGGAGGTGTGTCATGAGTGACGCTCCGCTCCATCGCGAATCCGAGTCCGCACGTCCGCATCTGCCGTGGTTCGGCATCCCCGCGCTCATCCCGTTCCTGAAACCGTTCCGGCGGCCCATGACCCTCATGGTGACGCTGTGCCTGACGGGCGGCTGCCTCGATATCTGCCTGCCGCTGTTCCAGCGTTATGCCATCGACCACTTCATTGCCGGGGAGACGCTCGACACGCTGCCCGCGTTCATCGCGCTCTATCTGCTGTTCATCACAGGTTCCTTCGTGCTGAATTACGGTGCGTTCTACCGCGCGTTCTTCATGGAGATGAACGTCTCGCTGGAGTTGCGCCGGGCCGCGTTCAACCACCTGCAGACGCTTTCGTTCTCGTTCTTCAACCGCAACAGCGTCGGGTACATCCATTCGCGCGTGATGAGCGACACGGAGCGCATTTCCTCCCTCGTGTCGTGGCACGTGATGGAGGCGCTGTGGACCGTCATCTTCATGTTCGGCGCGCTCGCGATCATGTTCTCCATTCACTGGAAGCTCGCCTTGGGCGTGAGCCTGGTGCTGCCGGTCGCGGCCGTCGTGATCGTGCTGTTCCAGCGGGCTCTGTTCCATGTCAACAAGAAGATCCGCGAGCTCAATTCCCGCATCACGGGGGATTTCAACGAGGGCATCACGGGGGCGCGGACGATCAAGACGCTTGTGGCGGAGGACCGCGTGTGCGGCGACTTCAGGAAGGACACGCACGCCATGAAGCGCGCCTCGGTCCTCGGCATGCACTATCGCGCGCTTTTCGCCTCCGCGGTCTCGTTCGCATCCTCGCTGGCGCTTGCGATCGTGCTGTGGCGCGGCGGCCTGCTTTCGCGCGAGGGCGTGATGGAGATCGGCACGCTCTCCGTCTTCATGTCCTACGCCATCAGCATGATGGAGCCGTTCTTCTGGGTTTCCTCGGCGATCTCCGAGCTCATCGCGGCGCAGGTGAACATCGAACGTTTCTCCCGCCTGGTGAATGCCGCGTCGGACGTGGCGGATACGCCGGAAGTCGTGGCGAAATATGGCGACGCATTCCACCCGAGACGCGAAAACTGGGAGCCACTGTACGGCGAGGTCGAGTTCCGCGACGTGTCGTTCCGCTATCCGGACGGCGACGAGACGATCCTGGAGCATTTCAACCTGAAGGTGCCGCAGGGCGCGAATGTCGCGCTCGTGGGCGAGACCGGCGCGGGCAAATCCACGCTCGTGAACCTCGTGTGCCGTTTCTTCGAACCGACCGCCGGACAGATTCTGGTCGACGGCCGCGACGTGCGCGAACGCTCCCAGCTCTGGCTGCACAGTCACATCGGCTACGTCCTGCAGACCCCGTATCTATTCTCCGGTACCGTACGCGAAAACCTCCTGTACGGCAACCCGGACGCCACGGAGGAACAGATCGCGCTCGCCGTCAGGCGCGTTTCCGCAGACCGCGTGATCGCGCGTATGGGCAACGGCCTGGACAGTCAGGTGGGCGAATGCGGCGACCTGCTTTCCACCGGCGAAAAACAGCTCATCTCGTTCGCGCGCGCCATCCTCGCCGACCCGCGCATTCTGGTGCTGGACGAGGCGACTTCCTCGGTCGACACCATGACCGAAAAGATGATCCAGGATGCCATCGGCGAGGTCACGCGCGGTCGCACGTCATTCGTGATCGCGCACCGCCTGTCCACCATTCGCAGTGCGGACCTGATCCTGGTCATGAAGGACGGCCGTGTGGTCGAAAGCGGCACGCACGAGGCGCTGATGCGTGCCCGCGGGTATTACCATTCGCTCTACACGAAGCAGTTCGAGCTTGAGGCTGTGAAGGACCTCTCCATCTGATCCTCGGGCGCAAAAAAAACGGCCTCCGGCGAACCGGAGACCGTACGATTTCGGGGGAAAGAAAGGCGGACTTCAGCTGAGAAATTCGCTTTTCATGAACTCCGCGAGGGCGTCGTGCCAGTCGGGCATCGGGGGGAGCCCGGCGAGGCGGAGCATCATCTTGTCGAGGCGGGAGTTTTTCGGGCGCGGCGCCGGACGCGGGAATTCGTCGGTCGTGCAGGGGGAAACGGCCTGCGTTTTACCGGCGAGGCGGAAGATCTCCTGCGCGAACTCGAACCACGTGGCTTCGCCCTCGCAGGTGAGGTGGAACGTGCCGACGAGTTCCGGTTTCGCGAGGATGTTGCGGAGCTGACGCGCCACGGCGGTCGTCGAGGTCGGGTTGCCGTGCTGGTCCGCCACGACTTTCAGCATCGGGCGCGTGCCGTCGGCGAGCGACATCATCGCGTGGACGAAGCTCGGTCCGCCGTGTCCGTACAGCCACGAAATGCGGCAGATCACATGATTGGGGCAATGCGTCCGCACGGCTTCTTCGCCCGCGAACTTGCTTTTGCCGTAGACCGTGGCGCCGCCGGTCGCCCGGTCGAATTCGTTGTACGGGCGGTCGGAATCGCCGTCGAACACGTAGTCGGTGGAAATGGCGACAAGGCGTACTCCGTGTCGGTTGCACGCGGCGGCGACGTTCGCCGTGCCGAACGCGTTCAGCTTGTATGCGAACTCGATTTCGCTCTCGCACTTGTCGACCGCGGTCATGGCGGCGCAATGGATCACTGCGTCGGGCTTGTGCTGCGCCAGAAACGCGTCGAATCCGGCGGCGTCGGTGATGTCGGCCTCGGGCAGGTCGGCGATCACGAGTTCGCAGTCCGCGAACTCCTGCTGGAGCGTGCGTCCGAGCATGCCTTTCCCGCCGGTGATCAGGAGCTTCATCGAGCTTCCTCCCACGGTTCGATTTCCGCAAAAGCCGGATGCTTTTTGTCCTTGTCGGAAAGCAGAAGCTGTTCGGGTTTGAGGCGCCAGTCGATGCCGAGGTCCGGGTCGTTGAACATGATGCCGCGTTCGGAGGCAGGCATGTAGCCGTTGTCGCACTTGTAGGCGAAGACGGCCTCGCTGCTGAGCACGACGAACCCGTGCGCGAACCCGCGCGGGATGTAGAGCTGGCGCTTGTTTTCGCCGGAAAGCTCGACGGCGATATGCTTGCCGTAAGTCGGCGACCCTTTGCGGATGTCGACTACAACGTCCAGCACGGTCCCGACGAACGCGCGGACGATTTTCGCCTGCGTGTACGGGGCAGCCTGATAATGCAGGCCGCGGAGCACGCCGTGGCACGACTTGGATTCGTTGTCCTGAACCCAGGTGTTGGTGATCCCGGCGGCCTCGTATGCCGCCTGGTTCCAGGATTCGAAAAAGTAGCCGCGTGCGTCGCCGAAGACTTTCGGTTCGATGATGAGCACGCCGGGGAGAGCGGTTTCGATGATGTTCATTCTTCGATCAGCCTCAAAAGATATTGTCCGTATTCGGTTTTGAGCATGTCTTTCACGCTTTCGCGGATGTCATCCTTCGTCATCCAGCCGTTTTCGTAGGCGATCTCCTGCAGGCAGGCGATCTGAAGCCCCTGCCGCGTTTCGACCGTGCGGATGAAATTCGCGGCGTCCAGCATGCTGTCGTGCGTGCCGGTGTCCAGCCAGGCGTAGCCGCGCTTGAACACCTCCACATGGAGCTGGCCGCGCCGCAGGTATTCGTTGTTCACGGCGGTGATCTCGAGCTCGCCGCGTGCGGACGGCTTGATGTTTTTCGCGATGTTGACGACGTCGTTGTCGTAGAAGTAAAGTCCGGTGACCGCAAAGTTGGATTTCGGTTTTTCCGGCTTCTCCTCAATGGAGATCGCTTTTCCCTCGGGATCGAACTCGACCACGCCGAAGCGTTCCGGATCGCACACGTGGTAGCCGAACACGGTCGCGCCGACCTCGCGGTCAGCTGCGGTCCGAAGAAGTTTGCTCAGCTTGGCGCCGTAGAAGATGTTGTCGCCGAGCACGAGCGCCACACGGTCGGATCCGATGAATTCCTCGCCGATCAGGAACGCCTGCGCGAGCCCCTCGGGTTTCGGCTGGACGGCATAGCTGAAGTTCACGCCGAAGCGGGACCCGTCGCCGAGCAGACGTTTGAAGCTGGGCTGGTCTTCCGGCGTGGTGATGATCAGGATGTCGCGGATGCCCGCCAGCATGAGCGTGCTGATCGGGTAATAGACCATCGGTTTGTCGTAAACGCCGAGGAGCTGTTTGGAGACTCCGCGTGTGATCGGGTGAAGACGCGTCCCCGCGCCGCCTGCCAGTACGATGCCTTTCATGTTCGATCTCCTGTTCCGAGGCGTTCCATCTTGTACGAGCCGCTGAGCACGTGGGCGCACCAGTCGTCCTTGTGTTCGAGGTACCACAGCACCGTCTTGCGGATGCCGGATTCGAACGTCTCCAGCGGCTTCCAGCCGAGCTCGCGCGCGATCTTTGACGGATCGATGGCGTAGCGCAGGTCATGGCCGGGGCGGTCCTTCACGTGGACGATCTGTTCCGCGTAGGATTTGCCGTCGGCGCGCGGCCTGAGCTCGTCGAGCAATGCGCAAATGGTCTTCACGACCTCGATGTTCTTCTTTTCGTTGTGTCCGCCGATGTTATACGTTTCGCCGGGAACGCCCTGAGTCGCCACGAGGTAAAGCGCGCGTGCATGGTCCTCCACGTACAGCCAGTCGCGGATCTGCAGGCCCTCGCCGTAAACGGGCAATTCCTTACCGTCCAGCGCATGCAGGATCACCAGCGGGATGAGCTTCTCCGGGAAGTGGTACGGTCCGTAGTTGTTCGAGCAGTTCGTGACGACCGTCGGCAGTCCGAACGTGCGTTTCCAGGCGCGGACCAGATGGTCGCTCGACGCCTTGCTGGCGCTGTACGGCGAACTCGGCGCGTACGGAGGGGT
>JAEEQO010000254.1 GCA_016285335.1 Victivallales bacterium
TCGACCGCGGGGATGAAGTTCTTCGGGATGGCGCCGCCGACGATGGCGTTGACGAATTCATAGCCGCCCTCGAAGGGTTCCATGCGGAGGTGCACTTCGGCGAACTGGCCGTGGCCGCCGGACTGCTTTTTGTGGCGGTAGGCGGCTTCGCCGCGGCCCTGGATGGTCTCGCGGTAGGCGATCTTCGGGAGCTCGAGGCGGACGTCGACCTTGGCGGTGGCCTTGAGGTTCTTGATGGCGATGTTGATGTGCTGTTCGCCCATGCCCTTCAGCAGGGATTCGTGGGTCTCGTCGTTGCGCTCGATGTAGAGGGTCGGGTCGCATTCGGAGAGACGCTGCAGGCCCTGGATGATCTTGTCTTCGTCGCCGCTCTTGGTGGCGTACAGGGCGAAGGAGATGACGGGCTTCGGATAGACCTGGCGCGGCATCGCGTGGTTGTCCTTGGTGGCGCCGAGGGTGTCGCCGGTGGTGGTGCCTTTCAGCTTGGCGACGCCGACGATGCAGCCGGGGCAGACTTCCTCGACCGGGATCTGGGTCTTGCCCTGGAGCAGGACGAGCTGACCGACGCGTTCCTTCGTGCCCTTGTTCAGATTGATCATATCGGTGTTGCACGCGATCTTGCCGGTGAGGACGCGGAGGTACGCCATCTGGCCGATGAAGGGGTCGAGCGCGCTCTTGAAGACGTAGGCTGCCGCCGGGCCGTCTTCCGCCGGGACGACTTCGGTGCCGTCTTCCGCCTTGCGGACGCGTTCGAGCGGGTTCGGCATGAGGGAGACGATGCCGTCCATGAGTTCGGCGACGCCGACGTCCTTCGCGGTGGAACCGGCGAAGACGGGGACGAGGCTGCCGGAGAAGATCGCCTTGTGGAGGCCCTTGGCGATCTCTTCGCCGGTGAGCTCTTCGCCTTCGAGGTAGCGTTCCATGAGCGCTTCATCGGACTCCGCGGCGGCGTCCTTCAGCATGGTGCGGTATTCTTCCACGGCGTCCTTCATGTCGGCCGGGATCTCGCTGTCCGGGGTGTCGAGCACGCTGATGACCTTGGAGAGGCCGGCTTCCTTGCCGACGGGCAGGGTCATGGGGACGCAGACGGTCTTGCCGTAGGCTTCCTGGAGGTGTTCCAGCACGGTGTCGAAGCTGGCGCGTTCGCGGTCGAGGCGGTTCACGAAGACCATGCGCGGAAGCAGGAAGTCGCGGGCGAAGGACCAGGCGCGGGTGGAGCCGATCTGGATGCCGTCGACGCCGTCGAGCACGATCACGGCGAAGCCGCAGGAACGGAACGAGGAGATGACTTCGCCGACGAACTCGCCGTAGCCGGGAGTGTCGGTCAGGAAGAGCTTGTGGTCCTTCCAGTCGCAGTGCATGAACGAGGCATAGATGCTGGAACGCTTGTCCTGCTCGTCCGGGGTGAAGTCGGAAACGCTGGTCTTGGCGTCGACGGAGCCGAGGCGGTCGACCGCGCCGGCTTTGAACAGCATGAGGTCGCAAAGCGTGGTTTTGCCGCTGCCGTTGTGTCCGGCCACGACGAAGTTGCGGATCTGCGCGGAGTTGGTGATCTTCATTTGGTGGTTTGCTCCTTTATATGAGTTTAGAATTGTATTTCTTCCGAAGCGGCGCGTTCATAACGAAAGGGCGCGGACAGGGCGGCCGCCCCGTTGCTGCGCCGGTTCTCATAAAAACGCCGCGAATTTTTCCATTCTTTAATAATAGCACGTCTTTCCGCATCTGTCAAACCGGGTTTGACACAAAATAATACTTTTCTTCGGCGTTTTCGACGGTTTTCGCATGTTTCCGGCGGTTTCGGGACGAAAAACGCCATTTTCCCGGTCTGAAATCCGACGGGACCGTTTCACAGAGAAACGCCACAATGACAAGATACCCGTCCGTCTCCGTGCCTTGCGGAGGCGGGCGGGACTGCGAAAACGGAACGGCGGAGCGCCGGTCAGCCCTTGATGATCTGCGTGCCGACGCCGGTATTCGTGAAGATTTCGAGCAGGAGCGAGTGCGGCAGGCGTCCGTCGGCCATGTGGACCTGGGTGACGCCGTTTTCGATGGCGTTGACGCAGCTGCGGATCTTCGGGAGCATGCCGCCGGAAAGGACGCCCGTTTCGATGAGCTCCGGCACCATGGAGGTGCGGATCTCGGAGATGAGCGTGGATTCGTCCTTCGGGTCGCGGAGCACGCCGGGCACGTCGCTGAGGAAGACGAGCTTGCGGGCGTGGAGCGCCTCGGCGATCTCGCACGCGGCGAGGTCGGCGTTGATGTTGTACGGCTGGCCGTGGAAGTCCATCGCCAGCGGGGTGATGACCGGGATGATGCGGAAGTTCAGGGCGTCCAGGATGGGCCGCGCGTCAACGCCGATGATGCGGCCGACGAACCCGATGTCGGACTCCTCGCCGCTGATCGGGTCGCGGGAGAGCATCTTCTCGCAGCGGAGTATCTTCTTGCCGGAGATCTGCGCGCCGATGCCGCCGGTCTTCAGGATGGAGTCGACGAGGCTGCGGTTGACCTGGTTGTGCAGCACGTCGTCGACGACGCCGATGGTCGCTGCGTCGGTGAAGCGGAGTCCGTTCACGAATTTCGTCTCGATGTTCAGCTCTTTCAGGCGGGCGGTGATCGCCTTGCCGCCGCCGTGCACGACCACGACTTTCATGCCGATCGCCTCCAGCATGACGATGTCGCGCATAGTGCGGGCGGTGAGGTCCGGGTCCTCCATGGCGCTGCCGCCGAACTTGATGACGGCGATGGAATCGCGGAACTGCTGGATGTAGGGGAGCGCCTCCATGAGGACGTCCGCTTTGTGGATGAGATTATCCTTGTGGTTCGGATCCATGATGATGTTCCTTCGGTTCGCGGATCAGGTGTGGTAGTCCGCGTTGATTTTCACATAGTCGTAGGTGATGTCGCTGGTCCACATGAC
>JAEEQO010000052.1 GCA_016285335.1 Victivallales bacterium
ACCGATCCGACCGATCCGCTCAGCCATCCGAAATACATCACGCAGGTCTATGTTTCCGCCATCAGCCAGCAGCGTTTCACCGGTCTTGAACTCGTCTCCGTCGATATGACCAAGGCGGATAAGAAGGACTGGCAGGCCACGTTCAACGTCGTCCGCAACAACAGAAAGCGCTCCGAGTTCGTCCGCATCAACGTCGGCACGTTCAAGAACAACAATGTGGACTTCAGCCTCGTCGACATCGAAGTCGACGACAAGACGCAGGAACCCATCGCCTACATCCAGCGCGTCGGCAAGGTCGAACGCATCGCCTGCCGTCCCAAGCAGCCCGTCTACGACCCCATGCCCCGCGTGAGGTTCCTCAACGCCCTCTACAGCCGCACGTTCACCTCTTCGGTCGGGTCCAACTTCAAGCTCGGCACCGCCAAGACCGGCGAGGAACTGTACAATGTCATTTCCGCGGATCCCACTGCGAAGACCGTCGTCGTGGAATCCGATTCCGAAACGCCCGAGACCTTCACGCTCCAGCTCGCCCCGAAGGATGTGCCCGCCGCGAACACCGGTTCGTCGGCCATCCCCGGCGCTCCGCCCGTGAACACGAAGGACAGCTCGCCGTTCCTCCAGAAACAGTAACCCCCGCCCTGAAACGCAAACAATTTTTTGTTCAAAATAAAACAACCAAGGATGAGACAATGAAGATGAGACCCCATTGTTTTCTTCGCCCGATCCTCCGGCCCGTTGCGGTGTTCGCGATCGCGTTCGGCGTGTCGTCCCTGATGCTTTCCGCTCAGGAAGAAGACGCGGCGCCGGATGTCGACGAGGCTGTGACGGAAGCTGTCGAGGTGACAGAATCCGACTCTGAAGAGGCGGTCGAAGCCGAAGACGGCGAAACCGCCGAAGAAGCGGCCGAAGCCGAAGACGGCGAAGCCGCTGAAGAAGCCGAAGAAGAGGAGCCCGTGCTTGAGGGCGACGAGCTGGAAGTCACTTCCTCCGTGGAAGAAGACCTGCTCTCGAACGAAGGCCTGATCAACGAACTTCTCGCGACGGCCATCACCCGTACGGGCGAAAAACAGTTCAATGAGGCGTTCAGCCTTTTCGACACCGCCAAGGCCGAGATCGAAAAGTGCGAAGCCACTCCCGCCAAGGCCGTCTATCTCGACCGTCTCGCCTCGGAACGCAAAAAAGCCCAGATCCTCTACGGCGAAGAGATCCTTGAAAAGTGCGAGAAGGATTTCAACAAGCTCCTTCTCCTCGCCGAGACCAAGCACACGGACGAGATCATCGACAACGGCCAGAAGCTCCTCAAGGACCTGATCTGCGCCAACGTCGTGTACTACCTCGGCATTCCTCCCGGAATCGACGAGGAAGGAAACTACGTCACTCCTTCCTACGACAATGGAGACCTGCAGGTCGCCATCGCGAACGACCCCACGCCCAAGAAGGAAGGCAAGTTCGCCGACCGCGTCGCCTCGATGACCAAGACGACCCAGGAGCACATCGACAGCCAGAAGTACTGGGATCAGACCAGCCTCGACGCCGTCGATCCGCGCTACAATGAACGCCAGCGCGAAATCGACCTCCTCTACCGTGCCGGCGAGTTCCTCTACCAGAAAGACCAGTGGGACGATGCCCGCGACAAAATGGAGCAGATCCTCGTGAAGGATCCCTACAACGAACGCGCCATGACGCTGCTGGAAAAGATCTACCGCAGACTCTACGCCATCGCCGACGTCCGTTCCTACAATGAATTCCTCCGCGAGCAGGCGCAGTCCGACTGGAGCTGGGTCGAGAGCATTCCCGACGTCCGCAACATCGTCATCACCGGCGGCGCCGAAGTCTACGAGGCCGCGGGCAACGAGCTTTACACCCGCCTCAACGAGCTCATGATTGACCACATCGAGTTCGAGGAATCCGACCTCGGTTCCGCCATCACGCTCCTCCGTGCGCGCAGCAAGGACCTCGACCCGCAGGGCGAAGGCTTCAACATCATCATCCCGCAGGCTGAAAAATACGCCGATAAGCTGGTCACCCTCAACCTCGACCAGATCCCGCTGTACGAAGTCATCCGCTACATCTGCAAGATCACCGGCCTTTCCTTCCGCATTGACGAGACCGACAAGATCATCACGATCGGTTCCGGTTCCGACGTCAGCGACATGGTCACGCGCTACATCCCGATCCGTCAGGCCACCGTCCTGCGCATCGTCGGCAACATGCGCGCCGAAGGCATCGGCGACGGCATCACGCAGGAAGACGTTGTCGGCGCCGTCGACGCCGGATTCGCGAATGTCAGCCCCAGCACCATCGACTCCGACCCGGACAGCATGCGCGTCACCTCCATCGCTCCGGAAACGCTGAAGACCTACTTCGTCGAAAGCGGCATCCCGTTCGAGGACGGCTCCTCCATCGCCTACGACGCCCGCGCCAACAAGCTCACGGTCGTGAACACGCCGGAAAACATCCGCCAGCTCGAATTCGCCATCCGCGACATGGATATGCAGGACCCGCTGATCCTGATCGAATCCAAGATGGTCGAGATCAAGATGAACGACCTGGAAGAACTCGGTTTCGACTGGACGCTTTCCCACACCAACGGCGAAGGCGACCACTTCAACTTCACGTTCACCTCCCCGTCCATCAGCTCCGGCTTCTCCGACAACACGCTCGTGAACAACCTGAACCTGATCCCGAACTTCGGACCGGGCGGCAGCTGGAGCCTCTTCCTCACGATCAACGCGATCGACCGCACCGACCGCGCGGAAATCCTCTCCACGCCGAAAGTCGTGACCGTTTCCGGCCGCCAGGCGCAGGTGCAGATGGTCCGCCAGATGTACTTCCCGGAAGAATGGACCGAACCTGAGATCTCCACAAGCTGCGGATCCAGCGTTTCGTTCGAGCCGTCCTATCCCGAATTCGGTCCGGCGCGTGACATCGGTACCAGCCTCACCGTCACCCCGACGCTCCAGCCCAACAACTACACGATCCGCCTCGAGCTGAATCCTTCGGTTACCGACCTCACCGGCTGGTCCGACTACAGCTACAACTACGTGATCGGCGAGTTCTCCTCCGGCGAAGAGTATCCCATGACGCTCAAGATGCCGGAGATCTCCAACCGCGAAGTCCAGACGACCATCAAGGTCTACGACGGACAGACCGTGGTCATCGGCGGCATCCTCCGCGATACGCACGGACAGCTCAGCGACAGATGGCCCATCTTCGCGGATATTCCGCTCATCGGCCGCCTGTTCACGGAATCCGCCTCCGAAGCCCACAAGGACAACCTCATCATCTCCGTTTCGACCCGACTCATCAGCGGTGACGGCATTCCTGTCCGAACCAATACGCAGAACGGTCTCCCGGACTTCAGACGGTAAGGAGCAGCTGAAATGAATAAGATTAAAAGAATGACATATTTCATGGAGGCTCCCATGCACGCATTCCCCCGTTATTCCGCCATCCTCCTGGCGCTCGCGTTCTCGGTCCCTGTCGCGTTTGCGCAGGACGTCGAGGACCTCGACATCGCCGTGGAGGAAGAAACACCCGTCGTCGAGACGGCCGGCATTGACGATGATGTCGTCGCCGATGTCGTGGCTGACGGCGTTGCCGGTACAGAAGCCGATGCCGAGGTCGTGGCCGACGCCGAAACCGAGCCGGAACCCGAGCTGACCGAGGAGGAAAAGGAACTCCTCAAGGAACAGACCGCGGCCTCCATCGAGGAACTGATCGCGCGTCAGGCGATGCAGCGCAACGCCGATGAGCTCCTGAAGAAAGCCAACTCCGCATTCGAGCACGAAGACTACGATGTGGCGGTCGACCTCTACGTCGATGTCCTGAAGATCCTGGAATCCGACGTCGTCGACGGCGAAGTCCCGGAAACCAACAACAGGAAGATCGCCGAAGTCAAGAAGATGATCTCCCAGTCCTACTACTACTGGGCACGCAAGATCTTCAACGAGGCGGAAAAGACCGCCCAGATCGGCCTCTACGACGAAGCCATCGAAAAGTGCGAAGAAGCGATCAACGTGTATCCGCTCTCCGAGCCCATCATGCGCAAGACCATCGATGAATACAACATCATGAAGGCCTCCGCGCAGTACCACAAGGACACCTCCGCCGAGGAACTCGTCCCCGAAGCCGTGGACCGCGAGAAGCGCATCTCCATCCTGATCCGCCAGGGCCAGACGCTCTACAACACCAAGCAGTGGAACCGGGCGCAGGAGAAGTTCAACCAGGTCATCATCCTGGACCCCTACAACATCACGGCAATCGACTATCTCCGCCGCATCTACATCCATGAATCCGAGGTCGGCGACCGCCGCCGCGGCGCGGTGACGCTCGAACGTGCCGCCGAGGCCATGTGGGAAATGATCGCCCCGATCCCGACCGGTTCCGAGACCTCCGACGACGTCGTCAACGAGGAAGTCAAGGTCAAGGAAGACAACGCCGGCACCACGCAGAAGAAGCTCAACGAGATCATCATCGATCACATCGACTTCGAAGAGGTTTCCATTACCCAGGTCGTCCAGTTCCTCAAGCACAAGAGCAAGGACCTCGACCCGGACCGCGTCGGCGTCAACTTCGTCCTCCGTTTCAACACCGATGACGCCGCCAGACCCTCCACGCCGGCCGGCACCGACGATGAGGATGATTTCGGCGACGACGATTTCGGCGACGATGACAGCGAGGAGACCGAGGAAGACACCACCGCCGACGAAGGCGACTTCTACTCCTACGACGACATCCCGGGCGGACCGGACGGACAGAGCGAACCTGTGCAGACCGCCGAAAACACCACGGTCACGCTCGTCGTCGAAAACGTTTCCCTGATCGACGCCATCCGCTACATCTGCAAGTCCGCGAACCTCCACTTCCGCGTCGAAAACTACGCGGTCGTGATCGCCGCCAAGGACGTTCCGCTCGACGAGTTCATTCGCAAGACGTTCCCGATCGACAAGGAGATCCTCGCCAGCAGCATCATGGGCGACCTGACCAACGACAACGTCAAGCAGTACCTGATCGACCGCGGCATCCCGTTCCCCTCCGGCGCGTCCGTCCGCTACGACGAGATGAGCAGCCGCCTGACGGTCTTCAACACGTCCGAAGCGCTCGAAAAGGTGGAAGACCTGATCGACCAGATGGACGTCTCCGATCCGCAGGTCCTGATCCAGGTCAAGTTCGTGGAAATCGAACTGAACGACCTGCAGGAACTCTCGTTCGACTATACGTTCTCCCGCATCGCCCCGACCTGGGACGAGGTCACGGCCAGCGGCATCAACCAGCTTGATCCGTCTCCCGACAACGAGGGACAGGTCGCCGACCACTCGTTCATCATGTACTACCAGAACAGCTCCGAGAGCCGCAACAGCACCCTCGCGAACGCCTGGATGACGCCTGCGATCGAATCGCTGAACACGAAGGAAATGCAGTCGATGAACGTCGCGAAGGGCGACACTTACTACGTCCCCGGCAACCTGGAACCCGGCGAAGCCTACTATGCCGGCATCCTCCAGAACGAAGCGGCGAAGAACTACGGCCACCACCTCACCTGGGGCCCGAACAGCCACTTCAACCGCAACGCGCAGACCAGTGCCGGCATCTACGGCGCCACGACCTCGATCCAGAACGACACCGTGTTCAACTGGTCCACTTACAATGCGGACGGCTACCAGTTCGCCGGCGGCATCCACGCCCTGGACAACGCCGACTCGACGGAAATCCTTTCCGCGCCGCGCCTGACCACCATGAACAACCAGAACGCCGTCATCCGCATGGTCACGGAAAAGTACTACCCGACCGACTGGGACGAGGCGGAGATCGAAACCGTCTCCACCAACGGCTCCAGCGTGCCGGTCTTCACGCCGTCCATCCCGCAGTTCGGCGGCGCTACCGAAGAAGGTATCGCGCTTCAGGTCCGTCCGCGCGTGGAAGAGGACAACTACACGATCTTCCTTGAAATGACCCCGGTCATTCAGGAATTCATCGGCTGGACCGACTACTCCTACTCCATCCCGCTGGGAGACAACGGCGAGCTCTATCCCAACACGCTGAAGATGCCGATCATCGAAGCGCGTTACCTGAACACGAACGTCATGAGCTATGACGGCGAGACCGTTGTCCTCGGCGGCGTGATCCGCGACGAGCTCTCCATGATCGAAGACCAGTACCCGATCCTCGGCGACCTGCCGCTCATCGGACGCTTCTTCCAGGGCAAGGGCAAAGGCTCCAAGAAGACCAACCTCCTGATCTTCCTGACCAGCCGCCTGATCAAGCCCGACGGATCTCCGTTCCGCGAAGACCAGAGCGGACGCGGCGTTCCCGCGATCTGATCGCAGGTCCCATCGGAAATCCCGGCCCGGAACTTTTCAAAGGTTCCGGGTCTTTTTTTTGGGGAAAAAAAGACCGTCTTCGGCTTTTAATGCCGGGACGGTCTTTCCGATACGAACAGGGCGTGGAAGTCCCCAGCGTGCACGGTTACCCATAGCGACAGGGACATTCATGTTTCAATCCATGGGGGATGGGGATTCCCCCAACAATGACCGGAAGCGCTTTTCTGCGGATCCGTATATTTCGATTCAAGGGAGGATGGGGTGCCGCCCCCCCCAGGTGACATCCCGGTTCTCTGCACATCCATGCATTGTGCTGGACTGTTCCCCGTTCGGGAAAAGGCGGGAAAGCTGTCCGGCAGGCCGGCCTCCCGGAGAATGCGATGCGTCAGGTCCCGGGTCCCGCGGTGGTCTGGCCTGGCAAAAGCGGGAGTCAGTTCTTCTGCACAAGCGGGGTGAGTTTCGCTTCCTTGTCGGAATCGAGGCGAACGCTCATGTCCGCGAGCACGGAGCGGGGCAGGTCGATGGTGGCGGCGATGGGCGGCGCCAGACGGTACCACGGTTCGCCCCTGTAGTACAGCCAGACCGGCGACTTTTCATTGGCGAAACGGGAAAGATCATAGCTCAGCATCCCTTTGTCGAGGTAGAACGCACGCAGCGGCACGGCGGGATAGGAACGGTCGGAGGGCTTCCACGGCAGCACGAAGAACGCGCCGTCCGTCTGCGGCTCGGTCGTGACCGCCCACACGCCGCCGACCAGGGAATCCTCGGTGGCCTCCTTCACCTTGTCGCCGACCCAGGAGCGGTTCCGCGGATCGCTGGAGGACGCGCCCTCGTAAATCCATTGGCCGTCCCAGAACTCGATCCAGGAGTGGTTGCCGGAACGGTCCGTCCACTGCGGGCATCCGGTGAAACGGGCGGGAACGCCGCAGGCGCGGCAGGCGTTCAGGAGGATGACGGAGAGCCCGGTGCAGGAGGCATAGGAGGCTTCGATGGATTCCATCGCGGACTGGTCGGCTTTCGGGCGCTTCACCGCGTCGTAGGTCACGTTCAGCTCCTTGAACACGTGGTCGTTCAGGTACTTGACGGCCTCGCTCGGGGTCTTCAGCCCTCGAACGCCGGGCATGAACTTGTCGTAAAAGAATTTGCGCCACGGGTCGCGTTTCTCGTTCACGCTCCAGTAGGGCAGGATATAGCGCAGAAAGAGGTCCTCGGAGACCTGTTCCTTCCACGGGATCTCATTCCGCACTTTCAACGCATAACGGACGTCCTCCAGCAGACGAAACGGGTCGACGTCCGCATAGTCGCATTCCGGCATTTCCGCCAGGAGCGCGGCCAGATACGGCCCCTCCGGCGGAGTTCTGGCAAAAACAGCGAGTTTGTCGAGCTTGTCCTGCGAGATGCGGGAGAGGGCGCGGTTGAGGCGGGCTTCGAGGTCGGTCGCGGTCGCTCCGGCGGGCAGGGCGGAGAGCGCCTTGCGGAGCGTGCCGACAGCCCCGGACGCGGATTTTCCGTTTGCGGCATCCTGGATTGCAAGCGTAATGCTGTCGCCCTTCTGGAATTTGCCTTTGAGCTTGACGCAGGCGAAGATCGAGGATGTGATCACCTCGGCGTCGAACGACTTGGAGACGACTTCCGGCGATGCCATCACGAATCCGTAGGGCAGATACACGCCCTGTTCCTTCCACTGGTCTTCCTTCAGCGCGGTCAGCTTCAGCGTCAGGACGCCCTTCGCATCCACGGAACGCTCCAGCTTCAGCGTCTGGCCGGGCTTCGGGTCGATGGCCGCGTGCAATGCCGGATCGCCGTAGAACGCCACAACGTCGCGGTCGTAGAGCAGCCCCAGCGCCTCCTGCTGTTCCGAGGAGTTTTTGAACCGTAATCCGCGCAGGGAGGCGGACGCCGTACGCTGGAACGTCTCGTAGTCGGCGGTGTTGAGCGTGACGCCGTTCCAGTCATGCTTGACGAGGTTTTCCACGATCCAGGAGTTTGCGAAATGGAACGCTTCATTGAAGGAGTAGTAGCCGGGGTAGTCGGTCAGCATGCCCTGCGCGGTCCAGCCCTGCCGCCCGAACCATGTTTCGATGGTGTAGCCCATGAACTGGTATACGCCGAACGAATGGATCATGGCGGTAGCCATGCAGGAATCCTGACCGTGCGGGATGTCGCCGATGAGGCAGTTGCCCGCCGCACACCAGATTTTCGGCGTCATGTCCTTGAACTCGGTCACACGTCCGCGGGTGTCGCGCACGGCGAGGACCCCTTTGCGGTCGATGATATACATGTTCGGGCTCAGGTAGCCGCAGCTCCAGTCGTGTTCGGAGGCATGCCCGGAGGTCATCATGATCTGGAATCCGCCGCCCTTCACGAGTTTGAGAAATTCCGCAGAGAAATCCTTGTCGATGAGCGTATGTTCGTTGTCGTATTTCTTCGCGGGATCGGTGATGCGGAGATTGTGGTCCTTCTGCGTTTCGTCGAAGCTGTAGCAGCGGCGCATGAGGGAGTGGTGGAACCCGCCGACCATGTCGAGCGCGTCCGTGATGTTGATCGGGCCTTTGAACTCCGCCACGCGTTTGATGTCCGCGGTGTCGTATCCGGTCAGGATGCCCCAGAACGTGTCGCAGTACGGATCGGGCAGGATTTCGCGCGCCATACGGGAGACCTCGCCCGTGAATGCGCGACCGGCGAGCTCCTTCGGCGTCACGAAGCACGTGTAGTACGGGAGCATTTCCCGCAGGTCGGGCAGGACTTCGCGCACATCCTGCCTGTAGTAAAATACCTTCGGGCCGAGCGAGGCGTTTTTGGTGCGGAGCGCCTGGACCGCGGCGTCAAGCTCGGGATGGTCCGCGGGTACGACAATCGCGTAGCCGGGCGTTTTCGCGACGATCTGCGCCGCAGAACGGGCC
The DNA here is from genome assembly GCA_016285335.1 of Victivallales bacterium. Next base: position 9,227 of record JAEEQO010000052.1, read on the forward strand.
GGAAGCTGAATTCCCCTGCGGACCGATGCTGCGTGAATTGCGGGAATGATCGCCGCTGCAAGCATAACGGCGGAAAGAGCGAGGATAAAACGTTTCATGATGCCGGGACTCCATGCGGAACAGGCGGGTTTCGTCTGAACGGGAACCGGAACACGCCGCATCCGCGTTGGCGGTGAGTTTATGGATCAATCCTCATCCTCTTCATCGCGGCGGTGGCCGGTGAAGAAGCGGTAGAGGGCGCGGAGGAACGGGTTTTTCGGAAGGTCGTCGTCGTAATCGTCGCTGACGACCGGGATCTCAAGCGGCATCTGGTTGGCGAGCAGACGTTTCGGGTTTTCGTCGAACAGGATGTTCGCGGTTTCCTCGCCGTAATTGTCCACGATGAACTGTTTGCATTCGGTCTGGCGGAACGCCCGCGAGGTGGAGTGCGCGTCCGAGGCGATGTAATGGCACAGGCCATGGTCCAGCAGGGAGAGCGAGAATTTCTGGCATCCGCGCCCGAAATCGCCGAGAATGGAGGCGGCCGTGAGCTGCATCGTGTAGCCGGTGTTGTAGATGTGCCGCACCTGTTCCCAGCTCTGGAAGAGACGTTCCGGATGGGCGCAGATCGGATGGAAACCGGCGGAATGGGTGGAGCGGCTGATTGCGTCGACGGACGAGTCCATGCGGCTGCGGACGAAGTCGATGAGCATGAACGAGGTTCCGGCGAGCCCGACGCCGTGTTCGTCGACCTGGAAAAGCTGCGGCAGATTGTATTCGAGGCCGCGCAACAGCGTGATGCCGTATTCCGCGGCCTTTGCTTCGGTCGCGGCGCGGATCTCGTCCATGCGCTTGATCTGGTCGCCGGCGGGCTGTTTTCCGTGCGGAGTGCAGATGATCGTGTCAATGCCGTCGGCCCTGGCAAGTTCAAACATCCTGACCGTTTCCTCAATGTCCGGCGAACCGTCGTCGCCGGGCACGTTCGGCAGGATGTGGCAATGGATGTCAATCATGGTTTATCTCCTGGGGGCAGGGAGTGTCAGCGTCCGAAAAATCACTTGTCCTTGCCGTCAGGTTCAGCGTTTTCCTGTTCGGGCCCCGACATGAGGGAGATGGTGCTTTCCTCTTTGGTGAGGACGGGTTCGGGGCCTTTTTTCTTTTTCTTTTTCGAGCGGTGGCTGTAACCATAGCCGTAACCATAGCCGTAACCGTAACCATAACCGCCATAGCTCTTGCCGTAACCATAGCCGTACCCGTAGCCGTACCCGTAGCCGTACCCGTAGCCGTAGGCGCCGGAGGACTGGGCGAACTGGTTCAGGATGATGCCGGAGATGTTGAGCTTGAGCTCTTTCAGGCGGTTGGTCAGAAGTTTCAGGGAGCCGAGCGAGGTCTTGCGGGCATTGACCACGACGATGATGTCGTCGACCAGCTTGCCCAGCACGAGAGCGTCGGCCAGGATGGTCGCGGGCGGCGTGTCGATGATGATGTAATCATAATCTTTCGCCTTTTCCTGCACGAATCCGCTGTCGGCGAAGACTTCGATGAGGCGGAGCGGGTTCGGCGGGATGGGGCCGGGGGGGATCACGTCGAGCTTAGTGCCGTTCACGCCGCGGGTGACGACCTCGTCGAACGTCTTCTTGCCGACGATGTAGTCGACCAGACCGACGGAATGCGCGAGTCCGAAGTAGTCGGCGGAGTCGCCTTTGCGGATGTCGGCGTGGATCATCAGCACCTTTTTGTCCTTTTCCGCGAGGAGAAGGGAAAGATAGCTGGAGAGGAGCGTCTTGCCTTCGTTCGGGGTGGAGCTGGTGACCATGATGACGTGGGCGGAATCTTTCTTCGGGCGGGAATACTGCAGGTTTGTGAGGAGGATCTGGAAGTCCTCGTAGAAGCTGTTGAAGTTGTACGTGGTCTTGTCGTTCAGCGCCACGTTGAACTTCTTGTCGTTGCGGTAGGCCTTGCGGCGTTTGAGGCGGACCATGGTGCCGAGCAGCGGGATCTGGAGCTCTTTCGTGATCTGTTCGGTGGAGGTGATGTGGTCGCGCAGCATGGCGTAGAGCGTGAGGAGACCGAAGAGGAATGCCGAGGAGAAGACGAATGCCACGCCGGCCTTGAAGACGGGACGGGTGCTGACGGGTTTTTCCTGCGCCAGCGGCGGGTCGATGTTTTTGAGTTTGGAGATGCTGAGTTTGGACTTGATCGTGTCGAGGAAGACTTCATTCGTCACGGTCGCGGCGGCCAACGCCATTTCCTTGGATTCGGAGAAGAACGAGCAGTCGATGAAGTGCGTTTTGCGGCTGAGCGTGATCTGCTTGCGGTAGGGGATTCCTTCCAGCGTCAGTTCCGGGTATTCCAGTTCAAGCTGTTTCCTGACCCGGTCTTTCACGGACCGGCTGTCCATCAGCTTTTCATAGTCGTTGAGCATCTTGTCCGCCACGATGAGCTCGCGGTCGATGGCGTTTGCCATTTGCAGCTGTTCGTTGGTCCGTGGCGGAGTCGTTCCGGTGTCATCTGAATTTCCTGCATAATCCCAGGCAAAGAGCGAGAAATCGACGCGGTAAGTCGGCTTGACGATGTATTTGAAATAAACAAACGTCAGCGCGGCGCAGAACAATCCGAATGTGATCACGTACTGGTAGCGGCGTTTGAAGATATTCCACAAAAACGGGAAATCGACATCACTTGGTTTGCGCATGTTGGAAAACCTTTCAGATATTTTTAGGCAAAAAATAAAATTGATTGAATAATATAGCCCGAAAAATGCTTTTTTTCAAGCGATCTTCTTTATAAAATGATGAAAAATGAATGGATATTCCGCAAAACCGGATGGCTCAAAAACCGGAAAGCTGACATGCGTCCTTCCGATGAAAAAGCATTGCGTACGGGATCCCGTTGCAGACGCCGTTCAGTCTTTCGCGTCCGGGTCGTACAGGTAGAACGAACAGTATTCGCAGTTGACCAGCGCGCCGTTCCGGGCTTCCATTGTGGTCTGCGGAGAATTCTTCATGTTGCAGTTGGAGCAGTTTCCGTCGTGGATGACGCCGACCGGGCTGCCTTTTCCCGTGGAAAGCATCCTGCGGTAGGGATCGAGGAATTTCTGGGGAACGTTTTTCGCAAATTCCGCCGAGACCGCCTCCTTTTCGGCGAGTTCCTTCGCGATCATTTCCTTGAGGGAGTCGAGCTCGCGGACCTCCGCCTGGACGGTGCGCCCCGTGGCGCGGTAGGCGCGTTCGGCCTTTGCAAGAAGCTTTTCGGCGGCTTCCTGCTCGTCCATGAGCTCGATCTCGCGCGTTTCGGAGTCGGAGATATTCTTCTTCGCGGCCTCGATCTCGGCGAGGATGGCGTTGTATTCGTTGATCTTCTTGATGGAGGACGACTTGATCTTCAGCGCCTGAAGCTTATCCTGCGCCGCGGCGGTCGCCGCCGCCTGCTGCTTCATGGCCTGCTCGACTTTCAGCTTGTTCTGCTTCGCATTTTCCAGACCTTTCCGCACGACGTCGAACTCCGCCACGAGCTTCGCCCGTTCCGCGGGCATGGACGCGAGGCGTGTTTTCAGGTCGCGGATGCGGAGGTCTTCCGTCTGGAGGGTCAGCAGGTCTTTGATGTATTGTTTCATGATGCGTTCTCCTGTTTTGTTTCCTGTTGGTAATATAACCGCCATTTCCGTAACATCAAGCGGAAAAACGGAAAGAATCGGCGATTTTTCCTCCGCGCGGCAAAAGATCCGCATGCTTGAAATCGACGGAATCGGCTGTATATTAACACGGTGCGGACTTCAAACAAAGCGGAAGCCGCATGACCATTCAAAAACAAAAGGAGGGAACCATGCTCAAACTCGCCCGGTGCATTCCGCTGTTTGCGCTCGCCGCCGCGCCGTCTCTGTTCGGACAGGCAGTGAGCCGCAACGCGGACGAAGCCTCGACCCAGACCCTGCGATTCGTGCAGGATGACGCTCAGGATTACATGGTGTCGAAGATCTACCGCCTGAAGTACATCCAGGCAAACGACATCACGCCGTTCGTGATGGGGATCGTGATGCGCTACAACATGAACTCGACCGTGAACTGCGTGGAGTACGGCGCAAACAACGCCCAGATGCTCACCGTCACGTGTCCCGTCGAAATGATGCCGTACGTGGACGACTTCATCGCGAAGGCCGACCGGAACGTGCTCATCGACGGCAAGGTCCCCGGCGACATCGTGAAGGGGACCGGCATCACGCGCGCCGTCTACCGTCCGAAATACCGGTCAGGGCAGGCGCTGCTGAACGTTCTGGTCGACTCGCAGATCGGCGAAGGCGTGTACAGCAGCGTGTACGCCTGGGACCATAACTCCAACCAGATCTACTGGAAGGACAACAGCTCGAACACGCAGTACGTGTACCAGTTCCTCGGCTATCTGGACCGCCCCGCGCCGCAGATCACGCTCACGTTCCAGCTCTACGAAGTCCGCGAAAGCACGTTCCGCGACCTCGGCATCGAGTATCTTGCGTGGAAGAACGGCCCCGGCATGAACATCTTCCAGGTCGGATTCGACGTCATCAACGTGACTTCCGCCGGGACCGCCGCGCTGAACACCATCACCGGCCCGGTCGGCGGATTCCTCGCCGCGCCGCAGTTCGACGCGAGCTTCATCCGGCTCCTCGCCCAGCGCGGCAATGCGAAGATCACGGACACCGCCACGCTGACCGTGGCGAACTCCGACAGCGAGAGCTATTCCCTGCTGTTCAATCCGCAGCTTCAGAACATCGTGAAGAGCGACAACGACGCCATGAGCGTGGTCGGCGACCAGCTGAACCTGCCGGAAGGCTTCTCCCAGGTCGGACTCACGATCGACAGTCCGCTCGTGAACCTGCACTACGGCGAGTCTCAGGCCGGTTACCCCGCGAGCGAGGCGTTCTCCGTGAACAATTATGAACCCGGCACGTACACGGACATGAACGGCACGCTGTTCTTCAGTTACAATGTGCAGACCGCGAACGTAGTCGAGCGCGCGGGCGACGGTACGGAGCTCGTCGAGACGAGCGAGATCGCGAGCGACGCCCTGATCCCGCTCAACGAGGAGATCGTGCTCGGCCAGTGGAACAAGGAGCAGGACGTGGAGCAGACCATCGGCATCCCGTGGCTCTGCCGCATCCCGATCCTGAAGTACCTGTTCAGCACCGTCACCACCAGCCGCGAAAACACCCGCGTGTACCTGACCGTGACCGCGAAAATGCTGGATACCGCGCATCCTCAGACGCTGGATTTCGAGACCGGCGAGCTCAAAAAAGTCGAAAAAGCGGAAGGAGCCATGCAATGAAACATTTCAACCTCATTTTTGCCGTCGCGGCGCTGTTCGTTTTGAGCTTGAATGTGTCCGCCGCCGACCTGCCCGGCGTCCCGCGTGACTCCAACTTCGGCAACACCGGCGGCTACGACGCCACCCGGATCGTGGCGCGCCTGAACGTGAACGTGGATTCCGGCACGAAGGTCGTGCATTTCATCCGGGACAACAACGACCCGCGCGTGGTCACGAAGACCTATCTGCTCCAGCACGTTGACCCGTACGAGTTCCGCGACTACCTGCGCCAGATGGTCCAGACGAAGCGCGTCGGCAACACCATGCTCCAGCAGCAGTACCCGTCGAACACCGCCGCGCCGCCGTTCCTCGCCACGGAAAGCTCCGTCGAGCTCGGCTCCGCCAACGCCCAGCCCGGTTACACGCCGCCCGTCCAGCTCGGCAGCAACACCGCCGTCGAGTGCCTGAAGTACGCCGACGGCACCGGCCTGCTCATCGTGAGCGCGGAGGAGTACCGCTTTTCCGACAGCGAGAACGGCATCGGCATCGACACGCTCGTCGAAACGCTGGACAATCCCGCGCTGGGCGCGCTGAACTACGGCTACCAGATGTATATCTACATGCCCAAGTTCGTCCCAGCCCGCAACCTGATGCCGCTCATCGAAAACGTCGGCATGAACATCAATGATGCGTCGGAGGTGTGGCAGGGCATGGACCTGGTCGCGTACGACCCCGACCTGAACTGGCTCATCTTCGACGTCTGCAACTACTCCTGCGACAACATCGCGCACATGCTCTCCAAGTTCGACGTCCCGGTCCCGCAGGTCCGCCTGAAGATCAAGGTCTACGAGCTCGACACCGAGAACGACGACCGCATCGGCATCGACTTCCAGGGCTGGAAGAACAACGAGGGCGCGGACTTCTTCTCCGTCGGCGG
>JAEEQO010000255.1 GCA_016285335.1 Victivallales bacterium
AAGCCTGCTTTTTGCCGTACCGGCTTAGTGTTTGATCGACGGCACACGGATGCCTCCGGCTGATCCAGCCGGTCGCCATGTGGAATGAAGCCAAGTTCTTTTTGATTGGGTCTCCTATACACAACCAAACAAGTTGTGTTTCTGTCTTAAAAAAACATCGCGCAAGTCTCCACGCGAAACATATATTATCAATCAATATATCACGAAAGATGAAAATGTCAAGCCGGATTGCCGATTATTTCGGTAGTTTTTACAACGCGGATACCATATTTTGGACAGTCAAAATGAGGCACATCCAAAATACGGTTTTTTCTTGAGCGGTATTGGGGGCACTCTATTCATTGGTTTTCGGCTGTTTTCGCATCCGGGCAAAGTCCGACTGGTAAGATTTTCGGTGGTTGCCTTCAGCTCTCGGCGACTGGTGATCCGCCGAAAAGAATTTTCGGGAAATCTTCGCATAAAACATGCCCGATTATGCTCAGCTCGGAAAGAAATTGCCGGAAATCTTCGCATAAAGCGCGGGCAGAGGGCTCTTCTTATCTCAGGCTGGAGAAAACGATTTGCCTCGCCGTTTCTCCGGCTTTGAAAGGATTCGGAGTTCCCGGCAGGCCGAGGTTGTTTGAGGTGGTAGAGAAAGTCCGCGCAATCAACGCCGAGCGTTTGCAAAAGATTCCCGGCCACACGTTCTCCCGGAAGTCCAGCATCATGACGTCACTTCACCCCGGTCGCAGTACGGTAGGCCGCATCGTCCACGGGCTCCAGCCATTCGTTGCGAGTGCCCTCTCCCGGAACCTCCACGGCGAGATGCTGGAACCAGCAGCCGGGCGCGGCTCCGTGCCAGTGCTTGACTCCGGCGGGGATGTTTACCGTGTCGCCCTTGCGGATGCGCTGCGCGGGCTTGCCCCACTCCTGATAGTATCCTTCGCCCGCGGTCACGATGAGGATTTGGCCGCCGCCTTTCTCCGCATGGTGGATGTGCCAGTTGTTGCGGCAGCCGGGCTCGAACGTCACGGCGAAAACGCCGACCTGACTGGTGGAAACAGGTGCAAGGAAACTGCGTCCGATAAAATATTGGGCGTAGGCGGTGTTCGGTTCGCCGACGGGAAACACGGACCAGTCGGCGGGAAGCTGTTCGGGTTCAGCGGGACGACACACGCGTGCGACGATTGCCGCGCCCTGTTCATCCGTCACGCCGTTGTTTTTTGCGATTTGGAGATGCGCCTTCATCTGCGGTTCCGTTTCGGGGCGTGCCGCCAGCGCAGCGACGGTCAGAAGTTCGCGGGTGCGCCAGTCCACGTTGTCGCGGGCGAAGATGTCGCCGAAAAGGTGTGCCTTCAGGTATTCATCGAGCTGAGGATGGAAATCGAAAAGACCGCCCTTGACGGGAGCGCCGCAGAGCCTGGTCTGATTGGCGGTCCCGAAGTCAATGGATTTCCCCGCGGGAAGCGCGGACGGCTGTTCCCCCTCGGGAACAGGACGATTTGAGGCGGCACGTTCGTTTGCCACGTTTTGCAGAGTGGTTGCGGCGTTCAGAGCGCGGGGGAAACCGCAGTAGGCATAGAGCTGCCCGACGTATTCCTTCGCCTCGGAGAGCGTGAGTCCGGCGTCGAAGCCTCGGTTCAGGGCGGATGCCAGCTTGTCCTGTTCACCTCGGGCGACGGCGGCTCCGATGTCGACGATGACCTGTTCTTTGACGGTCAGAATGTTCATGGTTTTCTCCTGTTCGGTTTCGGGTTCGGCGGCGGGCAGCATGGCTGCCGCGGCCAGCATGACGCAAAGGATCAGAGGTTTCATTTTACCGCACCTGTTTGTTTCAGCCATTTGTCAACGGCCTGTTCCGTTGCCGTCGCGTCTTTCTGGGCGGTCGTGCCGCGCAGACTCAGGCCGTTCTGTTCGATCTTTGCGCCGGGAAATGCCTTCTGGAGATTCTTTGCCGTGGAACCGAGGCCGGAGCCTTCATGCGTGCAGAACGGCAGGATCGTTTTCCCCTCGACGGACGACTTTTCGAGGAAGGAATACACGATCATCGGGCAATCGCCCCACCAGTTGGGATAACCGAGATAGACGACCTGATATCCGGCGAGGTCCGGCAGAGTTCCGGCGATTTCGGGACGCGCCTTGTCGCGAAGTTCCTTTTTCGCGACGTCGATGCACACGTCGTAGGAATGCGGATACGGTTTCGCCTCCTTGATCTCATAGATGTCCGCTCCGGTCTTCGCGGCGATGACTTTTGCGACCTTGGCGGTGTTTCCCTCCGTTATCACGCCGACCGAATAGTTTTCGCCAGTATGAGAGAAATAGACGACGATGGCTTTGCCTTCGGATATGGCAGTCGCATCGGCGGAAGCGGAGGAGGATTCCGCGGAGCATCCGGCAAAAGCGAGGATGAGTCCGGCGGCGGCTCCGGTCAGTGAGATTTTGCGCATAATGGGTTTCCTTTCAAGATATTTTTGAACTGTTCAGCAGGACAATCCGGCTTCATACGCTTCCCGGAAAACCGGGAGATCGCGCACTTCGCCCTTCTCGTATGCGCCGCATCCCAGCAGGACGCCGCGTTCGACGGAGCCTTCCATGCAGTCGCGCATGAATCCGCGAATCCCTTCCAGCGTCGCCGACATCATGTCCCGGTTCGTGTCGGCCATCGTGGCAATCAGCCAGAACTCGGTGCCGGAGAACTTGCCGAAGTCATCCCAGCGGGACACGGACCGGTCGATCAGCGCTTTGAGCTGGGCGTCCATCGAGTAGAAATACACCGGGGTTGCCAGCACGATCACGTCCGCATGGAGCATTTTGTCCACGATCTCGTTTGCATCGTCGTTTTTGACGCACTTTTTCAGCTTCTGACAGGCGTAGCACCCCTGACAGTAACCGACATTCTTTTCAGCCAGGCGGATTTTC
>JAEEQO010000053.1 GCA_016285335.1 Victivallales bacterium
CTGGTATCGGCGTTGTAGCTAATTTCCTTCTTCCTCTCCCAGCGTTCCGCCTCGCGTTCGTCGTGCGGCTCGCCGGGCGCTTTGAGGCAGACCGCCAGGGATTCCATCGCGGGTTCGACCCGCTGTTCCGCCGCCTTGCGGAACCATTTGACGGCTTCCGACTTGTCTTTCGGCACGCCGGTCCCGTCGAGATAACACTCCCCCAGATATATTCTTGCCTGGGGAATGCCCAGCCCGGCGAGGTGTCGGAGCATTCCGACGCCTTCCGCCTTGTCTTCCTCCGTTTCCTTCTCCAGCAGGATCCTCGCCAGCCTGAGCTGGTAGGCGAAAATGCCGCTATGCTTCACCAGTTTGCGGTAAAACGTCGCGATGTCTTCCGTTTCGAGCCCTCTTCCCTCGCGGAGATTGTCCACGGAGCGCAGAAGAAAGAACGTGACCTCGCTGGTCTGATCCGCGTTCCAGAGGGCGGCGGTGATGCGGTCCGTCAGGCCGTCTACCGTTTCCTCGTCGGCGATCCCCTCCAGGAAATCCTCCGAGAACCGGTCGAATATCCAGACAAACGTGTAAAGGTCCCGCGGGTCGCCGTCCTCCTCCAGATGCTTCATTGCGGTGTCGAACGCCTTCCGTTTCCACGTTTCCGCCGCTTCCCTGTCCGGCTCCCGGATCACGACTTTCTCGTACTCGGAAGTCGCTTCGTCCTCCACCCAGTCCTCAATGCCGCTTTCGCAGAGCATGGCGTACTTGCACATGGCGAAAACGGAACCGTTTTCCGCGTTTTTAAGGTAACATTCGGGCGGAAAACCGATCTTGTCGAACGCCAGCGCCACGGCGTCGCCCCGTTCCGCCGCCTCCTGGATCCTGCGCCGCGCCGAATCGCTGTGGGAAACGCTGTACTCCGCGTACATGTTTCCGTTCTTCGCCGCGGTTTTCATCCACTGTTTCTGTTCGGCTTCCATCAGCTCAAATTCCCGAAGTTTAAAGGAAAACTTGCTTTTCAGTACGGGATGCCAGTCCTCATAGCATTTCGCGAGCAGATACTGCGCGTCCGCGTGTCCCTGCCGGGCAGCTTTGAGAAGCCATTTCTCCGCCGGGGCAAGATCCGGGACGACATATTTCATCAGCTCGCGTCCGGCGGAGGCCCGCACGGGATCATCGTCCAGGTAGAGACAGGCGAGGCGGTACTGCGCGTCCCTGTCGCCAGACTCCGCGGACCGGAGCAGGGCTTTCAGTTCGTCGGGCCAGAAGGATTCCTCCGGGAACCGTGCGCGGATGAGCCTGGTCTTTTCTTCGTCGGAGACGTCGAGCAGCGCGATGTCGTCCAGTTCCTTCAATGCCGCCTGAAGCTCGGGCGAATCCTTGTCCGGATGCGTCATGACGAGGTAGCGTTCCGTCTTGGATGCCACATCGCCGAGGCTTTCCGGGTCGTCGTAGTCCACATGGATATGCAGCGCGAACGCGACCGCGGCGGCAAACGCCGCGCAGAGGAACAGGATGACGGCGAAAACGAAAAGGAGGATCCTGACTGGCTTTTTCATACCTTCGTGCCCGGTGTTCTTGTTTAAGTCCATGGTTTTACCAATAATATACTTCTTTCTAGGAACAATTCAAGCTGGATAAGATAATATGAAATAAAAAACCGCCGCCGGATTCCCTGGAGGAGTCCCGGCGGCGGGTGGTGTTTACAGATTCTGTCAGACGGTTTGCGGGAGCCTCACATGTTGACGAAGAACTGGAATCCGGGGTAGGCTTCGCCGCCGTGTTCGCAGAGGTCGAGGCCGCGGAGTTCTTCTTCCTCGGAGACGCGGATCCCGGTGGTCTTCTTCATCGCGAAGAAGATGGCGAAGGAGGAGGCGAACGAGACGAGTCCGATCACGACCGCGCCGAGGAGCTGCACCTTGAACGTGTATTCCGGCACGACGGAGAAAATGCCGACCGCGAGCGTGCCCCAGACGCCGTTCACGAGGTGGACGGAGAGCGCGCCGACGGGGTCGTCGAGGTGGATCCGGTCGAAGAGCACGACCGCGGGGACCACGATGACGCCGGCGATGAGGCCGATGATGACCGCCGAACCCACGCTCACGCAATCGGCGCCCGCGGTGATGCCGACAAGGCCGGCCAGGCAGCCGTTCATGGTCATGGAGAGGTCGGGGTGATGCAGCATGATGCGGCTGGTGAGCATGCTGGAGACGACGGCCGCGCTGGCGGCGATCATGGTGTTCACGAGCACGAGGCTGACCTTGCTCGGATCGGCGTTCAGGGCGGACGCGCCGTTGAACCCGAACCAGCCGAGCCACAGCAGGAAGACGCCGATGGTCACGAGCGGCATGTTGTGGCCCATGATGGGCATGACCTTGCCGTCGACGTACTTGCCGATGCGCGGCCCGAGCAGGATCACGCCGGAGAGCGCGGCCCAGCCGCCCACGCTGTGCACGAACGTGGAGCCGGCGAAATCGTGGAAGTGCAGGGCGTCCAGCCAGCCGCCGCCCCATCCCCAGGAGCCGACGATCGGGTACACGACCGACACGTAGATTGCCGTGAAGATCAGGTAGCTGCTCAGCTTCACGCGTTCCGCCACCGCGCCGGACACGATGGTCGCGGCGGTCGCGGCGAACATGCCCTGGAAGAAGAAGTCCGTCCAGTACGTGAACTCGCCGTTGTGGTACAGGATCGGATCGCCCGCGGGCAGATGCAGGCCGAATCCGGCGAACCCGAACCAGTTGTTCCAGATCCAGTGCACGCCGGGGTACATCAGGGCGAACCCGCAGAACGCGTAGGACAGGAACCCGATCGCCGGGGTCAGGGAGTTCTTGAAAAGGATGTTGTTGCAGTTCTTGGCGCGGGCGAGACCGGACTCGACGCAGGCGAATCCGAGGTGCATCAGGAAGACGAGCATGCCGCCAGCCATGACCCACAGGTTGTTGACTGCGAACATCGCCAGGTCGGCGGTCGAGGGCGCGGGCGCGACTGCTTCCGCGACGGTTTCGGTCACTGCCGCGACCTGTTCGACCTGTGCGACGGCTTCGGCGGCCTGTTCCTCCGCCCCGGCGCAGATTCCAACGAAAACGAGGCTCATCAGAGCCGCTGTCAGGATTTTATTCATGATGAATTCCTTCTTTCTGTTCTGATGTTGCGGTTATCCGATTGCCTCGCTGCCGCGTTCGCCCGTGCGGATGCGGACGCATTCGTCGATGGGCAGCACGAAGATCTTGCCGTCGCCGATGTGGCCCGTGCGGGCGCCTTCGCAGATGCCTTCGATCGTGGGCTCCACGAAATCGTCGTTCACGGCGATCGCCAGGCGGACCTTCTTCAGCAGGTTGACTTCCTGAAGCGCGCCGCGCCACATGTGAACATAGCCGCGCTGCTGGCCGCAGCCGAGCGCGTTCGTCACGGAGATCTTGAAGATTTGGCGGGCGTAGAGCGCCTGCTTGACGGGATTCAGCCGGTCGGGCTGGATGTACGCGATGATGAGTTTCATTCCGGTGTCTCCTTAGTGGATTTTGAGGTTACGCCGGAGCATTAAGCACATCCCGTGCCAAAGTCTGTTTGAGGCGGAAATGCCGGATGATACGGCAAATATGTTTTACAAAAACGGGGGAGTGCTGACCACAAAATGTAAAACATCCTCCCATTGTTGAGCTTGACAAACCATCCTGGGGGCGGTACATTATAACATATTCAATCAAATCTTATCCATAAACCGGGAAAGGATCGGATCATGGAAATCCAGCCTGTTATCAGACATCATAACGAACTTACCGTTATCGGCTGCTCCATCGTCATCAGAAGCGGGGAGGGCAACACGAAATGCCCCGAATTCTGGAACGAATATGCACAGAAATTTTCACGCCTGTTCCGGACCATGAAGCCGGAAACGCCGGAGGAACAGGCTGTTTTAGATAACAGCATCGGACAGTACGCCGTCTGCCGCTGCCTGAAAAGCGAGGGACAGGGGGACGCGTTCGAGTACCTGATCTGCGGCGAATACAAGGGCGGGCCAGTGCCGGAGGGCATGAAACTCTTCACGCTTCCCGAATCCGACTGGGCGGAATTCCGCTGCAAGGGCGCGCTGCCGAAAACGCTGCAGGACCTTTACGACGCCGCGTACGGGACCTGGCTGAAGGACAACCCGGAATACCAGGGACTCGGCATCGACATCGAGAGTTACACCCCCGGCGATCCCGCCGCGCCGGACTACGAGTGCAGCCTCATCCTCCCGGTGAAAAAAGCGTGACGAAACTGCGAAATAAGGGTAATAAGATTCGCTCTGAAGCAGACCGGCAGGGGCGGCGGCGCGGCCTCAGGATTCTTTTTTGACGCCGAGGCGGTTCATCCGGTAGTTCATCATGCGCGGGGAAAGCCCGAGCGAACGTCCGGCGGCGGAGAGGTTGCCGTCGTTCTTGCGGATGGCGTCCTGAAGGATTTCGCGTTCGTAGTTGGCGAGCAGGACTTCGAGCGTGGAGGAGTCGTTGTCGGAGGCGGAAGCGCCGCCGGACGCCTGGACCGCCTGAAGCGAGGGCGGGAGGTTGTGCCCGTGGACGCAGTCGCCTGTGGCGGTGAGCACGGCGCGCTCCATGCAGTTTTCGAGCTCGCGGACGTTGCCGGGCCAGCTGTAGTTCATCAGCAGGTGGATCGCGCCGGGGGAGATCTTGCGGATCGCCTTGTTGTACTTCACGTTCAGGTTTTCGATGAAGTATTCGGCGAGCAGGATGATGTCACTCTTGCGCTGTGCCAGGCTCGGCATCATGATGGGGAAGATGTTCAGGCGGTAGTAGAGGTCCTCGCGGAAGAGCTTCTTTTCCATGAGCTCCTCGAGGTTTCGGCTGGTGGCGGCGAGGAAGCGCACGTTGGAATGCAGCTCCTCGTTGCTGCCGACGCGGGAGAAGGTGCGTTCCTGCAGGAAACGCAGGAGCTTGACCTGGGTCTGCATGGTCAGGTCGCCGATCTCGTCGAGGAAGAGCGTGCCGCCGTCGGCTGCCTCGGCGCGTCCGATGCGACGGCTGACCGCGCCGGTGAACGCGCCTTTTTCGTGGCCGAAGAGCTCGCTTTCCACGAGGTTTTCGGGCAGGGCGGCGCAGTTCAGCGTGATGAACGGCTTATTCTTGCGGCCGGAGAGTTCGACGATGGCGTGCGCGAGAAGTTCCTTGCCGGTGCCGCTCGCCCCGCGGATCAGGACCGTGGCGTCGGAGGGCGCGACCTGGCGTAGCTGTTCGTAGACCATCTGCATCTCGCGGCAGTTGCCGATCATCTTGCCGGGGGCCTTCTGAAGCATGCTGCGGAGCTTGCGGTTTTCCTCGAGCAGGGATTCGCGTTCGTCGTGGATCTCCGTGCAGGCGGCCGCGGCGTCGGCGGTCAGGTTCGCAATGATCTCCAGGAACGCGACGTCGCGGTCGAGGTCGGTGTCCGGCAGGACGGGACGGTCGATGGAGAGCGTGCCGATCACGCTGTCGTGATGGATCAGCGGGACGCAGAGGAACGCGACCTGTTCGGTGTAGTTGCGTGCGCCCGTGCGGTTGAGGAACCGGCTGTCGTTGCGGAGATCGGGAATCACATGGCTGACGCCTGTTTCGGCGACATGCCCGGTGATGCCTTCGCCGATGCGGTAGTGACCGAGCTTCTTCTCTGTTTCGGCGAGTCCGCGCGAGACTTCGATCCGCAGGGTGTCCCCGTACAGAAGCGCAAACGTGCCGCGGATCATGCCCAGGTCGCTTTCGAGGATGGAGAGCACGCTTTCGAGAAGCGCCTCCACGTCGCGTTCGCGGGTGATGACCGTGCTGACTTTCTGGATTACGAGGATTTGCGGATCGATGACATTTTTCATAGTCTATTAATATACTCCGGTTTCCCGGATTTATCAAGCGGGATCACGTCAAATCCCGGATGATTTCGCGGACGGCGTCCCTGGCGTTCGCCATGGCGCGGACCACGAGCGAGGCTCCGGTGGCGCAGTCGCCGACCGTGTAGACGTGGTGTTCCGGGTCGGGGATCAGGCCGTTGCGGGGTGTCATTTTAAGCTGGAGATCGGCGGCCGGACCTTCGGGGGCGGCTCCGGTGAACCCCATCGCGAGCAGGATGAGGTCCGCTTCGATGATGCGCGTGGAGTTCTCGACTGCGACGGGCTTCAGCGGCTTGCCTTCGGGCGTGGTCTCCCATTGGACCGAATGCACCTCGACTCCGGTCAGCACGCCGTTTTCGCCGAGGAAACGGTCGCTCGCCACGTTCCATTCGCGTTCGCAGCCTTCCTTGTGGCTGGAACTGGTACGGAGCATCCACGGCCACGCGGGCCACGGGGTGGAGGCGGAACGCGTCTCCGGCGGCATGGGCATGATCTCGACCTGTTTCACGCTGGCCGCGCCCTGACGGATGGCGGTGCCGGCGCAGTCGCTGCCGGTGTCGCCGCCGCCGATGATGAGCACGCGTTTTCCCGCAGCGTTCACGGGGAGCGTCCGGGCTTCGCCGCCGTTCAGGCGGTTCTGCCCCTGCAGGAATTCGAGCGCGAAGTGGACGCCGTTGAGTTCGCGTCCGGGTATCTTCAGGTCGCGGGCGCAGGCGGTGCCGATGGCGAGCACGACGGCATCGAAGTTGCGGCGGAGGTACTGCCCGGCCACGTCGACGCCGATGCGGCAGTCGGTCTGGAATTCGATCCCGGCCTGGCGCATCAGGGCGATGCGGCGGTCGATGACGTGCTTGTCGAGCTTGAAATCGGGGATGCCGTAGCGGAGCAGTCCGCCGGGCTTGTGATTGGCTTCGAAGACGACGACCTGGAATCCGGCGCGATTCAGCGCTTCGGCGGCGTACAGGCCGGAGGGACCGCTGCCGACCACCGCGACGCGCTTGCCGTTGCGGACCGCGGGGACGGCCGGCGTCACCCAGCCGTTTTCGAACGCGTTTTCGACGATGACCTTTTCGCACTGGCGGACCATGACGGGGTCGTCGTTGACGCCGTTGCAGCACGCGCCTTCGCAAAGGGCGGGGCAGATGCGGCAGGTGAATTCCGGGAAGAAGCTCGTTTCGGAGAGAATGCGCCACGCGGTCAGCCAGTCGCCTTCGGCGGCTGCGCTGTTGAAGTCGGGGATGACGTTTCCGAGCGGGCACCCGGCGCCGTGGCAGAACGGCACGCCGCAGTTGTGGCAGCGGAGCATCTGTTCGTGGATCTGTTCCTTCGTGAGGCGGATTTCGACCTCGCTGAAGTCGTGTCTGCGTTCTTCGACGGGGCGGTAGATATCGTGAATGCGGTTTGTCATGATCTGGGTACTCCTTTCTCAGCGGCCCGCCCGGGCGAGCGCATTGCGGTATTCGACGGGGAAGATGCGGACGAACTTGGGCCTGTACTGCTCCCAGTCGGAGAGCATGAGCGCGGCCTTTTTGCTTCCGGTCTCGTGGAAGTATTCCTCCAGCAGGGACTTCAGTTCCTGTTCGGCGTCGGTGCCGGATTCGATGCTTTCCAGGTCGATGCCGTCCGAGCTGCAGCTCAGGTCGAAGTGTCCCTTCTCGTCGTAGATGTAGGCGAGTCCGCCCGTCATGCCGGCGGCGAAGTTCACGCCGACGTGTCCGAGCACGACCACGCGGCCGCCGGTCATGTATTCGCAGCCGTGGTCGCCCACGCCTTCCGCGACGAGCGTCATGCCGCTGTTGCGGATGGCGAAGCGTTCTCCGGCGATGCCGTACAGGAAGATCTTGCCGGAGGTGCCGCCGTAGCCGATCACGTTTCCGGCGATCACGTTGTTCTCGGCGGCATAGCCCGCGTTTTCGGGCGGACGGATCACGATCTTGCCGCCGGAGAGGCCCTTGCCGACGAAGTCGTTCGCCTCGCCGTCGAGACGGAGCGTCACGCCCTTCGGCAGGAACGCGCCGAAGCTTTGGCCGGCCACGCCCGTGAGATTGACCTGGATGGTGTCTTCGGGGAGCTTGTCTTCGCCGAATTTCTCCGCCACGATCCCGGCGAGCTCCGTGCCCGCGGTGCGGTCGGAGTTCGTGATGACGGCGGAAATGCTTTCGGGCTTGCCGTTCAGCTTCAGTTTCGGCAGGATCGCGCGGCGGTCGAAGTTGACCAGTTCGTACGGCGCTTCGTTCGGGTCGAAATGCACCGCGCCGCCCGTGACCTGTTCGAAGATCTGGCTGAAGTCCAGGCGGATGGTCTTGTAGAAGTCGATCGCGTGGTTCGTTTCGAGCAGATCGGCGCGACCGCAGGCTTCGTCCAGCGAATGCAGGCCGAGCGAGGCGAGGTGTTCGCGGACCTCCTGCGCGATAAACCGCAGGAAGTTGATGATGTATTCGGGCTTGCCGGAGAACCGTTTGCGGAGCTCGGGATCCTGCGTGGCGACGCCCATGGGGCAGGTGTTGCTGTGGCACTGGCGCATCATCACGCAGCCGAGGCAGACGAGGATGGTGGTGGCGAAGCCGAATTCCTCCGCGCCGAGCAGGGCGGCGATGACGACGTCGCGCCCGGTCTTCAGCTGGCCGTCGACCTGGAGCTTGATCTTGCCGCGCAGGCCGTTCAGCACGAGCGTCTGCTGGGCTTCCGCGATGCCGAGTTCCCATGGGAGTCCGGCGTGCTTGATGCTGGTGAGCGGGGAGGCTCCGGTGCCGCCGTCGTGGCCGGAGATCAGCACCACATCGGCGTGGGCCTTGGCGACGCCCGCGGCGACCGTGCCGACGCCGAGCTCGGAGACGAGCTTCACGGAGATGCGCGCCTTCGGGTTGGCGTTACGGAGGTCGTAGATGAGCTGCGCGAGGTCTTCGATGGAGTAGATGTCATGGTGCGGCGGCGGGGAGATCAGCGTCACACCGGGCATGGCGTGGCGGATCTTCGCGACGAACTCGTTGACCTTGTGGCCGGGGAGCTGGCCGCCCTCGCCGGGCTTCGCGCCCTGCGCCATCTTGATCTGGATGTCGCGTGCGTTGCGGAGATATTCGATCGTGACGCCGAAGCGTCCGCTGGCGACCTGCTTGATGGCAGAGTTGAAGTTCGTGCCGAAGCGTTCGGAGTTCTCGCCGCCCTCGCCGCTGTTGCTCATCGCGCCGACGGCGTTCATGGCCGCGGCGATGCACTCGTGCGCCTCAGGGCTGAGGGAGCCAAGGCTCATCGCGCCGGAAACGAACTTCTTCATGATGCTTTCGACGCTCTCGACCTCGTTGACGGAGATCGCATGGATTTTCTTGAACTGGAAGAGGCCGCGGAGCGTGCAGAGCCGGTGCGCCTGGTCGTCGATCAGGCGGCTGTATTCCTTGAATTTATTGTAGTCGCCGCTTTGCACCGCCAGACGGAACGTGCTGAGGGATTCGGGCGTCCAGAGGTGCGCTTCGCCGTCCTTGCGGAACCGGTACTGGCCGCCGCCGGGGAGCAGGGGCGACGCCGCGCATCCGGCCGCCATCGCGCGCTGAACGGCTTCGTGTGCGATCTCGGCGAGGCCGACGCCGCCGACGCGGCTGGCGGTCCCGGGCAGGAATTCCTTCAGGAAGTCCTGATTCAGGCCGACCGCCTCGAACGCCTGCGCGGAACGGTAGCTGCGGAGCGTGGAGATGCCGAGCTTGGACATGATCTTCAGCAGCCCCTTGTCGACGGCCTGGATGTAGTTGCTGGCGGCGGTCACGGGGTCGAGCGGGACCGCGCCGGAATTGGCGAGCGCGGAGACCGTGGCGAGCGCGAGATACGGATTGATGGCGGTCGCGCCGTAGCCCAGCAGAAGCGCGAAGTGCATGACTTCGCGGACTTCGCCGGACTGAACGATCAGGCCCGTTTCCGGGCGCAGCTCGGCGTCGATGAGCGCGCGGTTCACGGCGGAACACGACAGCAGACTCGGGATCGCGGCTTCGCCCTGCGGCAGATCGCGGTCGGAGAGGATCAGGATGTGTTCACCGGATTTCGCCGCCGCCACCGCCTCTTCGGAGAGACGTTTCAGGGCGTCACGCAATGCGGATTCCCCGCCGTTCGCGGCGAATCCGCAGGAGAGCGTGTGCGAACGGTATCCCTGCGCGCCGAAGTTCTGAAGGTGGCGGAGTTCGTCATCGGTCAGCACCGGACGGCGCAGCTTGATGAGGCGGGCGTGTTCGGGCGTTTCTTCGAGGATGTTGCCCTTGTTGCCGATGTAGGTCATCAGGCTCATCACGAGTTCCTCGCGGATCGGGTCGATCGGCGGGTTCGTGACCTGGGCGAAGAGCTGCTTGAAATACTGGAACAGCAGCTGGGGACGTTCGGAGAGCACCGCCAGCGCGGCGTCGTTGCCCATGGACCCGACCGGTTCCTTGCCCTGCGACGCCATCGGCTTCAGGATCACGTCGAGGTCTTCGCGGGTGTACCCGAAAAGGCGTTGCTTGCGCGTCAGGTCCTCGTCGGGACGCGACGCCGTGATGTCGGTGAAAAGGCCGTGCACGGACAGGCGGTTTTCCTCGACCCAGCGGCGGTACGGTTTGCTGCGCGCCAGACGGTTCTTGACCTCGGAATCCGGCACGATGCGGTGATTCTGCATGTCCAGCAGGATGATCTCGCCGGGTTTCAGGCGGCCTTTCAGCTCCACGTCTTCCGCCGGGATGTCGAGCACGCCGGTCTCGCTTGCGAGCACGAACAGACCGTCTTTACATTTTGTGTAACGCGCCGGGCGCAGGCCGTTGCGGTCGAGGATCGCGCCGGCGTTCACGCCGTCGGAGAACGCGATGGCGGCGGGACCATCCCACGGCTCCATGAGCGCGGAGTGATATTCGAAGAACCCGCGCACGTCGCGTCCCATATAATATTTCGCGCCCCACGCCTGCGGGATCAGCATCAGCATGGCGTGTTCGGGTGCGCGTCCGGCGGCCACGAGGAGTTCGAACATGTTGTCGAGCGAAGCGGAATCGCTCTGGCCGGGGTCGATCAGCGGGAGCAGCTTTGCGAGGTCGTCGCCGAAGAGCGGACTCTTCAGGAGGCGTTCGCGGGCGCGCATGGCGTTCAGGTTGCCGCGCAGAGTGTTGATCTCGCCGTTGTGCGCCAGGTAGCGGAACGGATGCGCCAGCTGCCACGTCGGGAACGTGTTGGTGCTGTAGCGCTGGTGGACGATCGCGAGGCGCGAGCGGAAGAGCTCGTCGTCGAGGTCCGGATAGAACTGTTCCAGTTGGGTCGCCAGCAGAAGTCCCTTGTACACGATGTTCCGCGAGGACATGCTGCAGATGTAAAGGTCGAGTTTGCGTTTTTCGATCAGACGGCGCATCACGAAGAGCTTGCGCTCGAACGCGGCGTTATCCCCGAACGCGCGCCCGTCGATAAAGAGCTGGCGGATCACCGGCATGTTCTTGCGCGCGGTGCGGCCGATCTTCTCCGGCACGACCGGGACTTCGCGCCAGCCCAGCACGCCGCCGCCTTCTTCCTTGATGACCTGTTCGACTTCGGCTTCGCTGCCGAGTCCGCCGAAGATCATCGCCACTGCGTACTTGCCGGCTTCGGGCAGCTTCACGCCGGATTTCTCGCGGAAGAATTCGTCGGGCATGGAGAGCAGCAGACCGGCGCCGTCGCCTGTTTCCGGGTCGCTTCCGGCCGCGCCGCGGTGCATCAGGCGGCACAGGATCGTGATGCCCTTCGTTACAATATCATGGGATGCGCGCCCGTTGAGGTCGGCGACCATGCCGACGCCGCACGCGTCGTGTTCCTGCCGCGGATCGTAAAGTCCCTGCGGACGCTGTCGGAAGATTTGCTGTTCCATGTTTTTTGCCTTTCGTGAGTCAGGTTAATGAATAGAATGTTTGCAGGGATTGAGCATATCCCGTGCCAAAATTCCATTCAGCGTAAAAGCCTTTTGTGGTGTTACAAAAAATGTAATCGCGAAATATGGCGGTTACAGGATTTGTAAAGCCAATGGCGTGTTTTCGCCTCAAACGTTTTGGCATGTTTGATGCTGTAAAAACCACGAACCATTTTGTCAGAAACAGGATTTCCCCGCACAGAAAGGAGTCGTCAGGTCATGTCTGATGCGGTCAAACACGAATGCGCGGTCGCTCTGCTCCGTCTCCGGAAGCCGCCCGAGTACTACTTCAGCAAATACGGCAGTGCCGACTACGGATTCAGCAAGATGGCCCTGCTGCTCGAAAAACAGCACAACCGCGGTCAGGACGGCGCGGGCATCGCGTCGCTGTACCTGAACCCGGAGCCGGGCACGCCGCCTTACCATGTGGAACGCTCCGCCGCGTCGGAAGACCCGCTGGCCGACCTGCTGGGACGCTGCGGCGGCGCGCCGGGATTCGACGGCGGACTCCTGCTGGGGCATCTGCGGTACGCGACCTACGGACGGCACGAAGTTTCCGCGTGTCATCCGTTTGTGCACGATTCGAACTGTCTGCGGCGGACGCTGCTGCTGGCGGGCAACTTCAACCTCACGTCCGCGCAGGACCTCTTCGACAGGTTCCTGAAGCTGGGGCATCATCCGAAGAGCCGGGCGGACGGCTACCTGATCCTCCAGACCATCGCGCACTATCTGGAGCAGGATTCGAACCTGCATCCGGGCCAGCCGGACTGGGCGAAGATCCTCCGGCAGGCGCTGAACAACCTCGACGGCGCGTTCACCCTCTGCGGCTTCAACGGCGCGGGCGACGCATTTGCGATCCGGGACCCCCATGCGATACGTCCCGGATATTTTTATTTTGACGACGAAGTGTTTACGGCGGCCAGCGAACGCCCCGCGATCCAGGCGGCGTTCGACTGCTCCACGTCCGAAGTCATGGAGATCCCGCCCGGAAAGGCGGTCGTCGCAAGCGCGGACGGCAGCGTGGAGATCCTCGACTGCCTCGACCAGGCGGAACGCCGCAGCTGCGTCTTCGAGCGCATCTACTTCTCGCGTCCGAACGACGCGGACGTCCACCGCGAACGCCGCCACCTCGGCAAGGCGCTCGTCCCGGCTGTCCTTCAGGCGGCGGACAACGATTTCGACAACACGTTCTTCAGCTGCATCCCGAATTCCGCCCGCGTAAGCTTCCTCGGCATGCTCGAAACGCTGATCCCGGTCGCCTCGCATCAGGACAAACAGGTGCGGTTCGGCGAGATCGCGGTGAAGGACGCCAAGTTCCGCACGTTCATCGCCGACGCCGACAGCCGCAAGGAACTCTACATGCACGTGTACGATGTGACCTACGGGCTGGTCCGCCCCTGCACGGACTCGCTCGTGGTCGTCGACGACTCCATCGTGCGCGGCAACACCATGCGGAACGCGATCCTGCCGATCCTGGACCGCCTCGGCCCGAAACGCATCATCGTGGCGAGCTCCGCGCCGCCGGTCAAATACCCCGACTGCTACGGCATCGACATGGCGTCGGCGGGCGACCTCGTGGCGTTCCGCGCCGCCGTCTCGATCCTGAAGCGCACCAACCGCGTCACCGTCCTGAACCGGGCGTACGAGGCCGCGAAGAAGGCGCTGAAGAACAGTGCGGTCCCGTGCGGGAACCACATGAAGGAAGTGTACGACGCGATCCCGGAGGAAGAGCTTCACGCGGAGATCGCGAAGCTCCTGACCCCGCCGGGCCTGAAGGCCGAACTGAAGGTCGTCTACCAGACGATCGACGCGCTGCGATCCTGCTGCCCGGAGTATCCCGGCGACTGGTATTTCACGGGCGAATACCCGACCCCGGGCGGGTTCCGCATGGTGAACCGCGCCCTGGTCCAATTCATGGAAAACAATCACGAAAGAGCATACTGACATGAACGATTTCAAAGAGATTTGGAAACAGCAGAGGGAACGCAAGGCGTTTCTCGCTCTCGCAGACGGCGCGGTCTTTCACGGCTGCGCCTTCGGCTATTTGCACGACTGCACGGGCGAGGCGGTCTTCAACACCGGCATGACCGGGTATCAGGAGATCATTTCCGATCCGTCCTACGCGGGGCAGTTCGTGACGCTCACGACCGCGGAAGTCGGCAACTACGGCTGCAATCAGGCGGACATGGAATCGCGCGGATGCTTCCTGAACGGACTGGTGATCCAGGAATTGAACCCCGCCTCCAACTGGCGGTCCGAGGAAGACCTCGACGCTTTCATGACGCGCCGCCGCAAGCCCGGCCTCGCCGGCGTCGACACGCGCGCGCTGACGCTTCACCTGCGGACTCACGGCAGCCAGAAAGCCTATCTGCACGTGAGCGAGGAGGAAATCACCGAGGCGGAGGCGGTCCGCCGGGCGCAGGAATGGGAAGGACTCGACGGCCGCGACTACGCCTCCATCGTGACGACGCCGGTGCCGTACGACTGGAACGACGCCGGGAAATACCGCGTGATCGTGTACGATTTCGGCGTGAAATACAACATCCTGCGGATGCTCGCCGCAAACGACGTCCGCGTGACGGTCGTCCCCGCCGCGACGCCCGCGGAAACGGTGCTGGCGGAAAACCCGGACGGCGTGTTCCTGTCCAACGGTCCCGCCGACCCGTCCGCCGTAACCTACGCCATCGACAACATCCGCCTGCTGCTGGGACGCGTCCCGATGATGGGGATCTGCCTCGGCCACCAGCTGCTCGGCCTGGCATGCGGCGCGAAATGCGGCCGCCTGAAATTCGGCCACCACGGGTGCAACCACCCTGTGAAAAATGTCCTGACCGGCGAAGTCGCGATCTCCAGCCAGAACCACAACTTCGCGCTGGCGGACCTGCCCGCCGACCTTGAATTGACGCACATCAATCTGAATGACAATACAATCGAAGGGATCCGGCACAAGTCGCTCCCGGCGTTCAGCGTGCAGTACCACCCGGAGGCCGCTCCGGGCCCGCACGACGCCGCCAGCCTCTTCGCCGCGTTCCGCAACCTCATGGAGGATTTCAAAGCATGAAAACGAAACACATCTTCATCACGGGCGGCGTTGTTTCCAGTCTCGGCAAAGGCATCACCGGAGCCGCCCTCGCATTCCTCCTGAAGCAGCGCGGCTACCGCGTGGCGATGCAGAAGCTCGACCCGTACCTGAACGTCGACCCCGGCACCATGAGCCCGTACCAGCACGGCGAGGTCTTCGTGACCGACGATGGCGCGGAGACCGACCTGGACCTCGGCCACTACGAGCGCATCGCCGGCGTGACCTGCTCGCACGCCAGCAACTACACTTCCGGCCGCATCTACGGCAGCGTGATCGCGCGCGAACGCGCCGGCGGCTACCTCGGCGGGACCGTGCAGGTCGTGCCGCACATCACCGACGAGATCAAAGCTGCCATCCGGTCGCTCGACAGCCCGGACGTCGACATCGCCATCACGGAGATCGGCGGCACCACCGGCGACATCGAAAGCCTGCCGTTCCAGGAGGCCACCCGCCAGTTCAAACTCGAAGCCCCCGCGGGCGACGCCATCTTCATCCATCTCACGCTCG
>JAEEQO010000256.1 GCA_016285335.1 Victivallales bacterium
CCGCCGAAGTCACCGCCGAAGTCGCCGCCGATCATTCCGCCGCCGGCTCCACCGGCTCCGCCGGGCTGGACCTGACCGGCCGCCGCGCCGCCGCGATTGCCGCGATTGCCGCCGCGATTGCCGCCGCGGCCCGCGCCGCCATTACCCTGTCCCTGTGCGAATGCGACACTGCCGGTGAGGGCGAGCGCCAGGATAGCAACTGTCATTTTGTTCATCGTTTCATTCCTTTCAAGTTGTATTGGTGGTGATAGTTTTTGATGCCGAGCATCATTATCGTTTTTGTAATTTTAAAGAACGTATCCATTCCATCAAATCAACACGAAAAAAACATTTTTTTCGAAAAAATGCCTCCCATCTCCCGACATGTGCCGGGGGACGGACTTGAAAAGCCGTTGAACGATGCTATAATATCTTGTCGACAGAACAACCGGCTGAACCACCCCAATCCCGAAGGAGAAACGCACCATGAAAACCCTGGGAACCGCTTACCACGTGAACCCGTCCGGCTCGGACCGCAACCCCGGAACGCAGGAACTGCCGTTCGCCACGATCCAGCGCGCGGCGGACGCCGCCATGCCGGGCGACACCGTCATCGTGCACGCCGGCGAATACCGCGAGTGGGTCGACCCGAAGACGGGCGGGACGAGCGACCGGAAACGCATCACCTACACCGCCGCCGAAAACGAGCGCGTGGTGATCAAGGGGTCCGAGCGGATCACCGGATGGATCCGCGAGGGCGAAAGCACGGTGTGGAAGGCCGTGGTCCCCAATGCGCTGTTCGGCGACTTCAATCCGTTCGACACGTGGCTGTACGGCGACTGGATGGTGTCGCCCATGTACCCGACGCTGCATCTGGGCGAGGTCTACCTGAACGGGAAATCCTTCTTCGAAGCGACTTCTCCGGACGAAGTCCGCAAGGCGGAAAAACGCCTGACCGGGCACAATTACCCGTGGAAGACCTACCGCGAGCCGATCCCGAACCCGGACGACACGATTTATCA
This sequence comes from Victivallales bacterium, assembly GCA_016285335.1. The sequence continues at coordinate 1,002 of JAEEQO010000256.1, forward strand.
GTGGTACGCCGAGGTCGATGCGGCCAACACCACGATCTGGGCGAATTTCCACGGCGCGGATCCGAACGCGGAGCTGGTCGAGATCAACGTCCGCAAATGCGTGTTCTACCCGAAGCAGAGCGGAAAAGACTACATCACGGTCTCCGGGTTCGAACTCGCGCACGCCGCCACGCCGTTCGCGCCGCCGACAGGCGACCAGCCGGGCCTCATCGGCCCCCACTGGAGCAAGGGCTGGATCATCGAAAACAACCACATCCACGACGCGAAATGCGCCGCCGTGAGCCTGGGCAAGGACGAGCGGACCGGCGACAATTATTTCACGAAGACCCGGCGGAAACCGGGCTACACCTGCCAGTTCGAATCGGTCGTGAAGGCGCTTCAGCTGGGCTGGAGCAAGGACACCGTGGGGTCGCACATCGTCCGCAACAACGTGATCCACGACTGCGGCCAGAACGGCATCGTGGGCCACATGGGCTGCGCGTTCAGCGAGATCGCCGGCAACGAGATCTTCAACATCGCCACCAAGCACGAGTTCTTCGGCTGGGAGATCGGCGGCATCAAGCTCCACGCGCCGCTCGACGTCCGCATCGTCGGCAACTGCATCCACGACTGCTCGCTCGGCACCTGGCTTGACTGGGAGACGCAGGGCACCCGGATCAGCCAAAACCTCTACTTCAACAACGTCCGCGACCTGATGGTCGAAGTTTCGCACGGGCCGTACCTCGTCGACAACAACATCTTCGCGTCGCCGTACAGCTTCGAAAACATGTCGCAGGGCGGCGCGTACGTGAACAACCTGGTCCTCGGCAACATGCTCCACCGGCAGGTGCTGAACAGGACGACACCGTACCACTTCGCCCACAGCACCGCGCTTATGGGGACCTCGTTCGTGTACGGCGGCGACGACCGTTTCTGCCAGAACGTCTTCGTGGGCGGGGCGGACGACTACGGGCAGACGGACTGCGTCTCCAACGGCACGGCGGACTACAACGGGCATCCGGATTCCTACGAAGCGTACATCGCCGGGATCAAGAAGGCGTTCCCGCAGAACGGCGTCCCCGGCGACGAAAACCTCTACATCCAGGTGCCGCAGCCGGTCTACATCGCGCGGAACGTGTACGGCAGCGGCGCGAAGCACTACGACGGCGAGCAGGATTTCAGCGTGAAGGACGGCGGCTGGAACATCCGCATTGAAATGAACGAACCGGCACTCTCCGGCACGAGCCTGCCCGCTCAGAAATTCATCAAACGGAGACGCGGTTTCATCTATCTCGAACTGGACGCCGATGATTTGCTCCTCGCGCAGAAGACGGCGATCATGTCGACCGCGGACCTCGGCGAGACCAGAGTGACGGAGGCGTTCTTCGAGAACCCGGACGGCTCGGACATCGTCCTGGACCGCGACTATCTCGGCGAACTCCGCACAGACGGAAACAACCCCGCCGGTCCCTTCGCCAACCTGAAGCCCGGCCGTAACCGCCTGTGCGTCTGGTGACGAGACTCACATAAACGAGAAAGGCTTTCTCCCGCATCTCTTTCCGTGTGGATGCAGAAGAAAGCCTTTTCTATGCTTGAGCAGCAGACTGTTTACTTCGCCTTGATGTTGAACGCGGCGAGGACGTCGCCGTGGCGAACGTACAGCACGCCGTCGCAGATCGTGGGATGCGCCCAGTGTTCCTTGCTGCCGAAATTGACCTGGAAACTGCTGACGACGTCGAGCTTGTCGCCGGGCTTCGCCAGGCCGAGTGTGCCGCGCTTTTCCTCGTACATGTACAGCATGCCGTCGGCATAGACCACGGTGCCCTTGCCGAGGTTGCTCCAGGGCGTTTCGTAGACGGTCTTTCCGGTTTCCCAGTCCACGCACATCCAGTTTCCG
>JAEEQO010000257.1 GCA_016285335.1 Victivallales bacterium
GACTTCGCCAAGAAGCACCCGAACGACACGCTCGTCGTCGTCACCGGCGACCACGAGACCGGCGGTCTGACCCTCGGCTTCGCGAACACCCAGTACGAATCCTCCATCTACCTCCTCGGCAACCAGAAATGCTCCAGCGACGAGTTCAAGAACAAGGTCAACAGACTCGCCGACAGCATCCTCGGACCGCGCCGCCTCGGACCGCCCAGAAGAAACAATGACCAGAACCAGGAAAACCAGGCTCCGCAGGAAGAGAAGACCATCAAGTTCGACGACATCAAGCCGCTCATCACCGAGAACTTCGGCCTGATCTTCGACAACCAGAACGACAGCGCCAACGGCGCGGTCCAGGCCACTCTCCGCTCCGCCGACCGCAACGCCCGCAAAAAACTCAACCTCGTCCTCTCCAAGTCCGAACAGGACCGCATCGAGGAAGCCTTCAACCGCCAGTTCCCGAACGGCAAGCGCGCCGGATTCGGCGGCGGCGACGCCGTGGCGAACACGGTCGTGGCGATCTTCGACAACAAGTGCTCCGTCGGCTGGACCAGCGGCGCCCACACCGCCCTCCCGGTGGACACCAGCGCCTACGGCGTGAACTCCCAGCTCTTCTCCGGCATGTACGAGAACTCCGACATCGCCAAAAAGCTCAAAGCGGTCGTTTCCGTTCCCGTGAAGTGATCTGAACTTACAGCATCATTTTCCATGTTCAAGCATTGGAAAATATCCAGACGCGACGCAGTCATGGTGGTCGTTTTCCTCCTTGCCTGCGTCGCTCTTTGGTTTCTTGACATTCTCCACACGTCACCCCCGCCGGAGGGCGTCAAGTGCAAGGCGCGCGTCCTGTCCGTCGACAACAGCAACGTCTTCACGATCGGACTGCTGAGGAAGGGCGAACAGCATGTCCGCCTGAAAGTCCTGTCCGGCCCGTTCAAGGGACGCGAGTTCAACGGCACGAACATCATCCGCGCCAACATGGAGCTCGACAAGGTGTTCGAGCCGGGCGACATCGCGCTCGCGGCCATCCCATACGACGCCGACGAAAACTTCACGGTCATCGCCCAGGACCATTACCGCATCGGGTACGCGCTCCTGCTCTTCGGCCTCTTCGGGCTTCTGCTGCTCGTCTTCGCCGGCATCACCGGGTTCAACGCCCTCCTCTCGTTCGTCTTCAGCTGCCTCGTCATCTGGAAGCTCGTGATCCCGCTCACCCTGAAGGGCGGAAACGTGCTTCTCATCACGTTCGCGGCGGTCACGCTCCTCAGCGCCGTGATCATCTTCCTGGTCGCCGGCATGACACGCAAAGGCGTCACGGCCTTCTTCGGCTCCATTCTCGGCGTGCTCGCCAGCTGCGCCATGGCGTACGTCTTCACGAAGCTCTTCAAGATCAGCGGCGGCATGATGCCCTACTCCCAAACGCTGCTCTATTCCGGCTACGAATTCCTCAGCCTGCCGGACATCTACATCGGCGCGATCTTCCTCTCCAGCTCCGGCGCGGTCATGGACCTCGCCATGGACGTTTCCGCCGGCATGGTCGAAATCCTCCGGAAACGCCCGGACATCCCGAAGCACGAGCTCATCGGCTCCGGCATGAACATTGGGCGCAGCGTGGTCGGCACCATGACCACGACGCTGCTGCTGGCGTATTCCGGCGGCTACCTCACGCTCATGATGACGTTCGCCGCGCAGGGCATCGGCCCGCTCGACTTCATCAACAACCCGTACGTGGCCTCCGAAGCGGTCAAGACACTCGTCGGCAGTTTCGGGCTCGTCCTCGTCGCCCCGTTTACGGCGTTCGTCGGCGGCTTCATCATCCCGCATCAGGCGAAGAAACCGGCGGTCGCGGCGGAACAACCCGCGGGAAAAGCGCTCCCCGCGCAAATCGCCGACACGGAAAAACCGGCGGATCTCTGAACGCCGCCCTGCCCTCTTTTCCACCCCGGCATGATTCATTTTTTCTTCCGTTTTACCCCTTTTCGCCCTTTTTTTCTATAAAAAAGGCGGAAAACACGAAAAAAAATGCGTTTTCCGGTTGTTTTCCTCCAAATCGGCGCTATATTGTTTCTTTTACAAGGAAAACACGCCATGCCAGACAAAAACATCCTGATCTACGATTCCACGCTCCGCGACGGCGCCCAGGGAGAACACGTCTCGTTCTCCAAGGACGACAAGCTCCGTATCGCCCGGAAACTGGATGAACTCGGCGTGGCTTACATCGAAGGCGGCTGGCCGGCCTCCAATCCGCGCGACTTCGATTTCTTCCGCGAGGCCGCCTCCATCAAGTTCAAATACGCCAGGCTCTGCGCGTTCGGATGCACGCGCCGCAAGGACGTCGCGGCGGCGGACGACCCGCAGCTGCGCGCCTTGCTCGATTCCGGCGCGCCCGTCTGCACAATCGTCGGCAAGACCCCGGCCTCGCAGGTCCGGGAGATCCTGAACGTCTCCGAGGAGGAAAACCTTGCCATGATCCGCGAATCCTGCCGGTTCCTCGCCGACGCCGGACGCGAGGTCATTTTCGACGCCGAACACTTCTTCGATGCCTGGAGCGAGGACGCCGATTACGCGAAACGCGTCCTGACCGCCGCATGCGAAGGCGGCGCGTTCGCCGTGACCATCTGCGATACCAACGGCGGCCTGCTCCCGGTCGAGATCCTCGACGTCACGAAGCAGGTCCGCGCGTTCCTGCCCGAAAACATCGTCCTCGGCATCCACTGCCACAACGATTCCGGCACGGCCGTCGCGAACTCCATCGTGGCAGTCCGCAGCGGCGCCCGCCTCGTGCAGGGCACGGTCAACGGCATCGGCGAGCGCTGCGGCAACGCCAATCTCTGCACCATCATCCCGAATTTCGAGCTCAAA
>JAEEQO010000258.1 GCA_016285335.1 Victivallales bacterium
GCTTTGGCGGCGGCTTCGGCGGCTTTGGCGGCGGCTTCGGCGGCGGCCAGCAGCAGGAGCTCGGCGACGAGCCCGCGCTTCGCGACATCTTCAAAGACGACTTCCTGTGCGGCGTCGCGCTCGGTTTCGCCCAGCCAGATTCCTTCACGGGCAAGCTCGCCGGCAAGCACTTCAACCGCGTCGTGGCGGACAACGCCATGAAGTGGGAAAGCGTCGAACGTTCCGAAGGCAACTTCAACTGGGGCGGCGGCGACGGCCTCGTCCGCATGGCGAAGCAGTACGACATGCAGCTGCACGGCCACTGCTTCGTGTGGTACCAGCAGACGCCCAGATGGGTCTACGGCGACCTTCAGCCCGGCGAACAGGGCCGCGCCACCCTCATCAAGCGCATGCAGAACCACATCCGCACCCGCATCGCCCACGACAAGGAAAACTTCCACGTGTGGGACGTGGTGAACGAAGCGGTCGTGCAGGACGGCTCCATGCGCAAATCCTTCTGGTATAACATCGTCGGTCCCGACTACGTGAAGCTCGCGTTCGAAACCGCCCGCGAGGCCGATCCGACCGCCAAGCTCGTCTACAACGACTTCGACACCGACCTGGCCGCCAAGCGCGACGGCATCGTCCGCCTCGTGAACGAGGTCAACAAGGACAAGAAGCTCGTCGACTACATCGGCATGCAGTGCCATTGGCGCTACACCGACCCGGACATGGACCAGGTCGAACGCACCATCCAGGCATTCCTCAGCACCGGCTGTGACATCCTCATCTCCGAGCTCGACATCGACATCCTGCCGCGCGACCGCCGCAACCCGAACCCGTACCCGAACGGCGTCCTCCCCGCGCTCGTCCAGCAGGACCTCCGCGACCGCTACCGCGACGCCTACGCGCTCTTCCTGAAGTACCGCGAGCACATCGTGGCCGTGACCCTCTGGGGCCTCACCGACAACGGCTCCTGGCTTGACGGCTATCCCTTCGGCGGCCGCCGCAACGCTCCGCTGCTCTTCGACCGCCAGAACAAGCCGAAACCCGCCTTCTGGGGCGTGGTCGACGCCGCCGCCATGTACGGCCGCGACCTCGGCGACCGCTTCCAGTACAAGGACGGCATCGCCTGGGAAAAGGACACCCGCACCGTCTACAAGCCTGCAAGCGGCACCGTCTCCGATCCCTACGTCATCCGCCTCGACAGCAAGCGCCTCGTGTGCGTCTTCTCCACGGACGAAGGCGGCGGCAAGCGCGTCATCAAGTACGTGACCAGCGATGACGACGGCGAGACCTGGACCGAAACTCCCGCCCAGCTGTGTGCCGTCAACGGCAAGGACTGCGTCCGCCCGACCATCGCCCAGATCGCGCCCGCGCCGACCGGCATGCAGCCGAACCCCGCCGGCGTCGTGGTCGCCAGCGTCTTCGACAAGGACGGCGAAAACTACATCTACGCCACCGAAGACCAGTTCCAGACCTGGTCGCTCCGCGCTCCGAGCCAGCGCATCCTCCCGTACCCGGATTCCATCTTCGGTTACCTCAATCTGAAGAGCGGCAAGCAGATCCACTCCGCCGACCTCGCGAAGCAGATCGGCCTGAAGGGCGAGAACCCGGTCGCCATGGAACTCAAGGACGGACGCATCCTCATCTCCGTCAACACCGAGAAGGGGATGAACGTGCTCATCACGAAGAAGCCCGTGACCGACGTCACGAAGCTCAAAGCCGGTGATTTCTCGGCCGCCTCCAACCCGGCTGACGCAGCCGCCGGAACCGTCTCCGCCGACACCACGTCGCCGCGCATTCTCGCGGTCGGCACGGACAAGGCCGGTTCCTCCATCGTCCTGCGCCGCGGCCTCGGCATGGCCGAATACTGATCCGACCGGATCACAGGCATTTCACCGCCGGAAGCAATCCCCTCCGCTTCCGGCGGTGTTTTTGTCTCCATGTCAGCGAAAGCCTTTTCTGCTTTCGTATTCCGGACCGAAACTTGTACAGCAAATTTGACCATGTCGGAAAAAACGGCGTTTCGGCGGGAAAAACCATCGGAGCGGTCGGTTTTCCGCATTGAACCGGGCGTGAAACGTGATATATTGTTTTCCGGGACAGGATTCCGTGCAGCATCATGTGGCGCGTCCTGTCCCTGGCATAAGCACGGCGGACGGAAGCCTGTAAACGAGGAGGCGTCCTTCCGCCGGCGGCAGTCGCATGCCGCCGTACAGGCCGAACATGCCGCACCGTCGGTTTCCGGGGCTGCTTGAGGGGCCGTTTTCCGCGTCACGGGGGAATGACCGGAGAACGGATGCGGTCCCGGTTCAGGGAGGGAGACGCTGCGCCGGTCGCCTGTACTGCTTATGCCTTTTTTTCCGCCCGTTCAGAAGAAGAGCGAGATCGTCTCCGCGACGGAATTCGCACCCGTCCGCAGATCGGACGGCGAGGCGGAAAGCGCCTTGAAATAGCCGGATTCGCGCCAGCGGAGCTTGTAGTGCTTTTTGCCCTTGATCACGGTGAAACCAAGGCGTTCCAGCGTGGCGATCTGTTCGGACTGGGCCTTCCAGTTCCTGACCGCGTCGCAGACGTCCCGGCGAAGCCTGGCGCGCTCGCCGGTCTCCTTGTTGCAGGCGAGGAGCGCTTCGCACAGGTCCTTTCTGCGGCAGCGGGCGTCGGCGGGCAGATTACCGTATTCGCGCCGGACCAGCTCCAGCAGGAAATCCCTGATCTCGTCGCGGCAGATCTCGTCAATGGCAGGTTTCTTCAGCATGGGATCGCTTCTTTCCGGGTTCGGATTCGTGCTTTTCGCGGATCGCCGCCTACTCGCCGGTGAGGGAATCCTCGACCGCGTGGACGAGCTGGACGAGAAGG
>JAEEQO010000054.1 GCA_016285335.1 Victivallales bacterium
GCATTTCGCGTCTGTCCGAGGACCTGATCCTCTGGATGTCGCAGGAATTCTCGTTCGTCACGTTCGGCGACGCTTTCTGCACGGGGTCCAGCCTGATGCCGCAGAAGAAGAACCCGGACATCGCGGAGCTTTCGCGCGGCAAGACCGGGCGCATCTACGGCGACCTGACAGCGCTGCTCACCATCTGCAAGGGCCTGCCGCTGACCTACAACCGCGACCTGCAGGAGGACAAGGAGCCGCTGTTCGACGCGCTCGACACCGTCCACGCCATCCTCAGCGTCTACCCGTCCATGATCGGCTCCATGAAGGTCAACAAGGACGCGATGCTGAAGGCGGCGTCCGATCCGGGCCTCATGGCGACCGACCTGGCTGAAGCGCTCGTCCTCAAGGGCGTGCCGTTCCGGTTCGCGCACCACAAGGTCGGCGCGCTGGTCAAATATGCCGCCGATCACAACAAGCTTTTGAACGAACTCACGCTGAAGGAAATGAAGAGTGTGTTCCCGGAGGCGGACGCCTCCATGCTGAAGCTTTTCGCCCCCGCCCATGCAGTCGAGGGGCGCGACGTGTTCGGCGCGACCGGGTTCAAGCAGGTCGCCTCGCAGGTCGCGTTCTGGAAAAAGGAGCTGCGGATTCCGTCATGACGCGTCTTGTCCGTCACATCCTGACCGGCGCGGCGGCCGGCGTTCTCTGTTTCTGCGGCGCGTTTGCCGCGGAGGCGCAGGACATCTTTCTGCGTCCGGCCCTGGAGTCCTTCATCGACAAGGACACCATGCTGGAATTCCCCGCGCAGGTCGGCGCTTTCCAGAAGGTCCGTGTCCGCAAGAACGAAAAAAGCCGGGTGATCGGCACCGTGATCCGCTACGAAAACGAGGTGGGGACCTGTGCCGACGTGTATATCTATTCGCTGGACGAGGACGCCAGGACCGTCACCCGCGAGATGTTCGAGACCCACTGCCGGAAGACCGACCGTGACATCATGCAGATGCCGGAGAAGAAACAGGACCCGGAACTGAACCTGCCGGAGCTGAAAATCCGTTCGGTGGCCCGCGTCGAGACGTTCGGGCACAAGGCTCCGGGGAACGGCTTCGAGGCGCATTACCGCATCAAGAACGGTTCCGTCCTGATGGATTCCGTCCTGTACCTGGCGCTTTACCGGAACAAGCTCATCAAGGTCTTCGTGTCGTACTCGCCCGAGGACGAAGACGAGACCGCGTCCGCATACGGCTTCATCGACTCCGTCGCGGATATGATGAAGGAGAAATCCGCGGACGAAAACAAGGCGGAAAAGCCCGCGGCAGCGTCCGGGGCCGATGCATCCGCAAAGAAAAACGAGGAGGAAACACCTCCGCCGCCAGCACGACCCAGACCATCAAGTCCGTCGCCGGCTCCGGCGGCGAAAACGGAAACGGGAGCGGGAGCCTGATCCCATGCCCGGTGCAAGACCGTTTGCCATCCCGGAGGAGGAGTTCGAGGAGGATTACGTCCGGCCTTCGAGCGGTCCCGGCGGCCAGCATCAGAACAAGACCGAGAACGGCGTCCGGCTGCAGTGGGACGTGGCCGCGACGGAAGTCCTGACCGACGCCCAGAAGGAACGCCTCCGCGTGATCGCCGCGCCTTACATGCAGGGCGATCTCCTTGTCGTCATGGAGCGATCTAGCCGCAGTCTCGCCCGCAACCGCGAGCGCGCCCGCGAACGCATCCGGGAGCTTGCGCTGGCGGCCCGCCCGGAACCGAAGAAGCGGCGTCCCACGAAGCCGACCAGAGCCTCGAAGGAACGCCGTCTGAAGGAGAAAGCCGCCCGGAGCCGCATCAAGGCGATGCGTTCGGGGCGTGATTCCGGCGACTGATCGTTTCCCGCTGAAAAAGAAACAGCCCGCGGACCCTTTTTTCGCGGAGCCGCGGGCCGGTTGCAGAAGCAGTTTTTGATGCGGATCAGTCGAACATCTTCGGCATGCCGTTATACATCACGCGCAGGACGGAGTTGATGTCGTGGCCGCCGCGCTCGTAGACCATCTGGTAGAGGTTGCCATCCTTGAAGTTGTCGCAATACTTGAAGATCTCGGGGTATTTCTTCATCTCGTTGATCATCGGGGTCATGTTCGGCTCGGCGACGTCGTTGCGGCCGCAGCCGGAGTAGATGAAGAAGTCCCTGGCGGTCTTGCCGTTCCTGACGACCGTGTCGGCGAGGTGCTTGGCGGATTCGACGGAGTTGCCGCGTCCTTTCGCCCAGCAGTCGCCGCTCATCGGGATGAAGTAACCCATTTCGCCGAGGCAGAACTCGAAGACTGACCAGGTGGCGCAGGCGCCCATGGAGAAGCCGCCGAACGCGCGGTGCCATCTGGAGGCGTCGAGGGACTCCTGCGAGACGTCGCCGTTGGCATAGGTGTGGTACTGCTTTTCAAAGACGGGGATCACGTCCTTGTCGAGCTCGAAATGATAGTCGATGCAGTTCTTGGTGGCGTCGTTGCTGTACTGCGTGTAGTAGGAGAGGGCGCAGATGATGACCGGCTTCACTTCGCCGTTGGCGATCTGGTGGTCGAGCACGTTCTTGAGGCGGGAGTTCCTGCCTTCGCCGTCGAAATACCAGGCCGGGGAATCGCCGCCGCCGTGCATCAGGTACAGCACGTTGTAGCGCGTCTTGGTGTCGTTTTCATCGTAGCCGTAGGGCAGATAGACGAGGGCGGATTTCTCGAACTCGGGGCTGCCGGGTGTCTGGTTGTCGCGCGTCGTGTACTTGAAGGTCTTGACCGTGCCGCCCTTTTCGCAGACGTCGAAGTATTCCCGAGGGATCTCCTTGAACGCGTTGTCGGGGAAGGATGTCCTGACGGAGGGGCCGGGTGCTTCGGGAGCGGGGTTCACGCCGCCCCAGATGCAGCCGCTGAGGAGGGCGACGGAGAGGGCGCAGGCGAAGATCTTGATGTGTTTCATTTTGTTTTTGCCTTTTGTTATGTTAGAGGATGCTGAAGCGGCGGTGCCGATGAAAAAACGTTTGTCAATGAGGGACGATGTTTTTTCGTGCTGTAATTATACTGCATCATCCTGCGAAAGTCAAGCGGGCGGATGGATTATTTGAAGATTTCCTTTGCGTGTTTCCCGTTTCATGCGCGGGCGGGCTTGTTTTTTTGCGGGAAAGCGGTATATTAATACAGCATGACCAAAAACAGACTTGAAAAACGAGGTAATCCGCACATGAATATCATTTTGCTCTCAGGCGGTTCGGGGAAAAGGCTCTGGCCTCTGTCAAACGACGTCCGGTCGAAACAGTTCATCAAATTCTTCCGCGGCCCGGACGGCGAACCGGAATCCATGGTGCAGCGCGTATACCGTCAGATCAGGGCGGCGGACCCGGAATCGACCGTGACGGTCGCGACCTCGAAGGCGCAGGTGTCCGCGCTTCATAACCAGCTCGGCGACGGAGTGGGGATTTCCGTGGAGCCGTGCCGCCGCGACACGTTCCCGGCGATCGTGCTTGCGACCGAGTATCTGCATACGGTGCAGGGCGTTTCCGAGGACGAGGCCGTGGTGGTCTGCCCGGTCGACCCGTACGTGAACGACGATTATTTCGAGTTCCTGAAGCGCCTCTGGGAACAGGCGTCGAAGGGCGGTGCGAACCTGACGCTGATGGGCATTCAGCCGCTTCACCCGAGCGAGAAATACGGCTACATCATCCCGGAGGAGAAGGCGGAGCTCAGCCGCGTGCGCGAGTTCAAGGAAAAGCCCGACATGGAGACGGCGCTGAAGTACATGGCACAAGGGGCGCTGTGGAACGGAGGTGTCTTCGCCTACAAGATCGGCTATGTGCTGAAGAAGGCGCACGAAATGATCTCCTACACGGATTATTACGACCTCTTCCAACAGTACGCCGCGCTGCCGAAGATCAGTTTCGACTACGCCGTGGCCGAAAAGGAGCCGGACATCCAGGTGATGCGGTTCAGCGGCGAATGGCGCGACATCGGCACGTGGAACACGCTCACGGAAGTCATGCCGTGCAATACGCTCGGCGAAGCCGTGATCGACGACCAGTGCAGCAACGTGCATGTGCTGAACGAACTTTCCATGCCGGTGCTGGCGATGGGCGTTCACGACGTGGTGATCGCCGCGTCGCCCGAGGGCATCCTGGTGTCGGACAAGGACCGTTCGGCGCGCATCAAGAGCATCGTCGACAAATTCGAAAACCGGATCATGTTCGCGGAGAAATCGTGGGGCACGTTCCAGATCCTGAACGCGGAGGAGGACAGCCTGACGATCAGGATCGAGCTGAAGCCCGGACAGGCCATGAATTACCACAGCCACGAGAAGCGCGACGAGATCTGGACCGTCATCAGCGGCGAGGGCCGCACGCTCGTCGACGGCATGGAGCAGAAGGTCCGCGCCGGAGACGTGATCACGATCGAGGCGGGCTGCCGCCACACGGTCTTCGCGGACACGGCGCTGAAACTGATCGAAGTCCAGGTCGGGCGGGAGATCTCCAGGCTCGACAAGAAGAAATACAAACTTCCGCAGATGTGAGGCGCGATTTGTCCTTTCCCGTTCCATTCCTGCTGCATCCCGCGTCCAAGGACTACCTGTGGGGCGGCACACGCCTCAACGACGATTTCGCCAAGCACATCGCGTCCGACGTCGTCGCCGAAACGTGGGAATGTTCCACGCACCCGGACGGCGTGAGCGTCGCCGCAAGCGGGGAATGGCTCGGCATGCCGCTGGACGAGATCCTGCGCGCGCATCCGGAATACCTCGGCGAACATGCCCGCGGCGCCACGGAACTGCCCGTGCTCGTGAAGCTCATCGACGCAAAGCGGGACCTCTCCGTCCAGGTGCATCCCGACGACGCGTTCGCACATGCGAACGAGAACGGACAGAACGGCAAAACGGAGATGTGGTACGTGATGGACGCCGCCCCGGATTCCCGCATCGCCTACGGCCTGCATCATACGGTCGGACGCGAACAGTTCCTGCAAGCCGTGGAAAAGGGCACCGTGGAAAAGTATCTTCAGCTGGTCCCGGCCCGCAAAAACGACCTTTTCTTCATTCAGCCGGGCACTGTCCATGCCATCGGCGCGGGCTGCCTGGTCGCGGAGATACAGCAGAGTTCCAACCTGACCTACCGCCTGTACGACTACGACCGCACCGACCGCAACGGCAGGAAGCGTCCGCTTCACCTGGAAAAAGGCCTTGCCGTCGCGAACCTGGAAGCCATGCCCGAGCCGCGCCAGCCGATGCGCCTGCTGCGGTATTCGCGCGGGACTGCTTCGGAACTGCTCTGCCGCTGCCGGTACTTCCAGGTGGAACGCGTGCTGGTGAATACGGAGCAGCGCCGGGAAATGGCGGCGTTCCGGCCTTCCTCCGAGTCGTTCGAGATCTTCCTCTTCCTGAACGGATGCGGCTCGATGTTCTGCCGGGATTCCATGCTTCAGTTCTTCAAGGGCGACTGCGTGTTCGTCCCGGCCGGTGCGGAGGAGATCCGGCTTCACGCCAGAACCGTTTTCCTGCGGATCTCCTGCTGAACGGTTTTTCGGCGGACAAGCCGAAATAGCCGGAAAAAGACACGAAAAAACCGGATCCTGCAACGGGCTGCGGGATCCGGTTTTTTACGTTTACAGACTGGCGGAACGGCCGCCGACCTGTTTTCCGTTTGCCTGCTCAGGGCAGGGGAGTGTTTTCGAGCGCTTCGGCTTCCGCCTCGATCCCGGCATCGTCGTCGGCATCGACGGGAGCGGACGCGACGCGTTCCTTCGCGAGGAAAGCCGCCATCGCTTCGAGGACGGAGACGAAGGCGTCGACCCGGTCCTGCGGAAGCGTTTCAAACGCCGCCTTCAGGAACCTCACATAGGAGGCAGTGCAGACACGGTAGAGGTGTTCGCCCTTGTCCGTGAGGCTGATCAGCGTCACGCGGCGGTCCTTGGGGCCGGGGATGCGGTTGACCAGGCCGTCGGCGTAGAGGGCGTTCAGGGTCTGCGTGACTGCGGCGGACGGAAGGTGGAAGCGTTCCGCGAAATCCTTGATCATCGGGAGTTTTTTGCGGCCGTGGATCGAAAACAGGAAGTTCATGATGCGGAGCTTGCCGAGCGTGGTGCGACCGGAGCGCGCCGCATAGTGGAAGTGCATCACGGGGTAGCGGAGAGCATCCACGAAATGGATCAGCAGCAGCCAGCTCGGCAGGTCGGCGGGATCCGTTTCGCCGGGAAGCGGCTTGCGGGGTTCGGCGGGGAGTTTGCAGAGGTCGCCGCTGTGCTTGGCCGCGACGTGTTCGGCGCCGCTTCTGACCTTGAAAAGGTAGCAGAGGACTTCACGGAACTTCGCGAGTTTCTTCGGATCAAGGGAGGACTCGAATCCGGCGAAACGTTTTCCGAGCTTTTCGATCGTCTTGTTCCGCAGCGCCTTGCCTTTTTCCGACAGCAGGACGCCCGTGCTGCGGCGGTTTTCGGGGATCGATTTCCGCATCAGGATGCCGTCCGCGACATACAGGTCGACCGCCTGGGACATCGCGCCGGAGCTCAGGGTGCCGTACTCGGAAAGACGCTTGATCTGCGGCACCGCGTCCGGGTTCTCCAGAAAGTATTTCACGATCGGGAACTGCGCGAAGGAGTAATCCCCGTCGAGCCCGAATACACCGACCGAAGTGGTGCGGATCCGGTCCGCGACGAATAAGAGTTTGCGGCATGTTGTGACAGCCAGGAATTGTTGTTTCATTGGAAGCCCGCCTTAAGGTTAAGTTTGTTCCGGCCGTACTGCGGAAACGGGGCATTTCCGAGCCGAAACCGGGAGTTTTTACTAGTTTTCGGATTGACGCGGCCACGTTTCGTGGCATTTGTCTCATTAATATACAACGGTATCGAAAAAATGAAAATGTATTATTTTACAAAAAGGATGTATTATTTGTTGAATGATGTTCTATGCCTGTTAAAAAGTCCCTTGTAAAGGTAATGGGTTGTGAAAAAAGCCGGAAGAGCTGTTGCAAAAACGGAAGAAATCGACACAAGCTGGAAATACAGAATAAAAAACGGTTTGTCTTTTTGTATGTTTTCGAATTTAAATTATACAAATATAGATAATCCAGTATTCGAAACGGCGAATCCGCTTGGAAACCGGCATCACATTTTGAAGAAACAAATCAATTCCCGTGTCGGATTTGTGCCGTTTGCGCTGTTTATACAACAAAAATAAGGTCATTCGTTCGGATGTGTTCCGGTCCGGACGGGCTGAAAAAACGGGGACTGAAAATCGGGTGAGAAAAAACGCCGGACGGTCGGGTCCGGCGTTGGATGTTTCATCGAAAAAATGGACGCGAGCTCACCAAATGTCCTGATGGACGAGGGAGGGATCCCACTTGTCTTTGACCGTGCCGGGTTCGGCGGGCCAGCCGAACGGGATCAGGCAGAAGGGCTCGACGCCTTCCGGCAGTTTGAGCGCGTCCTTCAGGATCCTGATGCGTCCGGAGATGGGATGGACGCCGGTCCAGACCGCGCCGAGTCCGAGCGCGTGGGCGGCGAGCAGAAAGTTTTCGGTCGCGGCGGCGGCGTCCTGGATCCAGTATTCGCGCGCTTCGCCGGGGAGCGCCTTGTCCAGCGTGCCGCAGATCACGACGGCTGCGGGAGCTGTGGCGGTCATCTTCGCATTCGGCAGACTTGCACCGAGCTTTTCGAGCAGTTCGCGGTTTTTGACCACGACGAACGCCCACGGCTGGGAGTTTTTCGCCGAAGGGGCTGCCATTGCGGCTTTCAGAAGGAGTTCGATCGTCTCATCGGAGACGGTTCTGTCGAGGAACGCGCGCACGCTGGTGCGCGTCATAATGGTTTGGAGAGAGGTGTTTCCCATGGTGCGTCTCCCGGTTTTCAGCGGCAGATCTTCAGGATCATGTCGTCGGCCTTGACCGCGGGGTGGTGGTAGCGTTTGCGTTTCACGGTGACCTTGCGGAACTGGATGGCTTCCTTCGGGCACCACTGGAGGCAGCCGAGGCAGTGCTCGCAATGGCCGTGCCAGGTGGGGATGCCGTTCATCATGATGATGTTGGAGGCGGGGCAGATCTTCTCGCAGAGGCCGCAGGCGTCGCATTTGTCCGTGACCCAGAAATACCGGTCGTAGGTCGAGAGGAACGCGACGGCTTTCTGCGCCACGGCGTCGCCGAAGACATCGAACGGGAACACGTGCAGGAGCTCTTCGGTCTTGCGTTTTTTGACCGCGCGCACCGCATACACGATGTCGCGGGACGCCTTCGCGAAGAGCTTCTCCATGCGGTTCTGCGTGGGCGGGATGGAGCGCGGGATGTAGTTGGACGGCATGGTGAGGCTGAACGAGATCGCGAGCTTGATGCCGCGTTCCTTCAGCAGCGCCTCAAGGATGTACGCCGCGGACCCCTTCATGCCGCCGCACGTGCAGAGGGAATAGACGTATTTGCCGCTTCCCTTCACGATCCGGGAGACGAATTTCTGGACGATTCCCGGCAGCCCGAAGCAGTACACGGGGAAGAAGATCCCCACCGTGTCCGCGCCGGAGAGGTCGACGTCGCCCGCGCGGTCGAGATCGGCGATGGAGAAGAGTTCCGTATCGCCGAGCTTTTCCGCGAATTCGCGCGCGGCCGCCAGGGTGTTGCCGGTCGATGAAAAGTAGTAGATCCTGTTCATGTGCGCCTCGCTTTCAGCTCGTTGGGTCGTGAAGTGATGAAGCGGCGCCGCGGGTCAGGCCTGCGGCGTCGATTTGAATTCGATCTTTTCCTTGCCGGTCCTGTACGCCTCGATGTTGATGTCGGCGGCTTTTGCCTTCTTCGCGAACATTTCGCGGACAGCTTCGATCATGGCGGTGTCGAGGTTCGCCTTGTCGGCGTCGTCCAGGAAGTTGTCCGCCATGGCGGCCGCGATGGCGCCGAGCATGACCGTGTTGGCCGCGCGGAGGTCGCCGAGGTGGTTCGCCAGGTCGGATGCGGGCAGGCCGTACACATAGTGGTCCTTTGCCGCGCCTTCCGGGAGCTTGACCGTGGAGGAGTCGTAGACGAGGACTCCGCCGGGCTTCAGGATGGGCAGGAACTTCTCGACGGACGGCTGGTTCATGCAGACGAGCATGTCGCAGTTCTCCGCGGCCTCGGGCGAGCCGATGTGCGACTTGGAGAAGACGACGGAGCAGTTGGCGGTGCCGCCGCGCATTTCCGGGCCGTAGGACGGCAGCCACGAGACGTTGAAGTTGCGCTGCTTGCCGAGGATGGCGAGGATGTAGCCGAGGGAAAGCACGCCCTGACCGCCGAATCCGCTGATCTTCACGCGGCATTCCTTGTCGAAGACGGGCGAGGAGACCTTGTAGTCGCCGAGCTCGCTCCGGATCTCTTCGGGATAGAGCAGGCTCTTGATCTTGTCGGCGTCGTAGTTCATTTCGGCGCGGACGATCGGGGCGCGTTCGGCGGCGCGGTCCAGATAGACGCCCAGCGGGAAGAACTTCGTCATCTTGGTCTCGATGAACTCGCTCATGTCGTGGGCGTTCATCTTCAGGTTGACCGGGCAGCCGGAGAGGAATTCGACGAGGGAGAAGCCCTTCTTGTCCATGCTGTTCTGAAGCGCCTTGCGGACGGCGCGGCGGGCGGCCATGATGTTCTTGAAGCTGGTCAGGGCGCAGCGCTCCACATACACCGGCGCGTCGAACTGCGAGATCATTTCGCAGACGCGGATCGGGTAGCCGGTCTCGAGCACGTCGCGGCCGAGCGGGCTGGTCTGGGTCTTCTGGCCGGGCAGGGTGGTCGGGGCCATCTGGCCGCCGGTCATGCCGTAGATCGCGTTGTTCACGAAGAACACGGTCATGTTCTCGCCGCGGTTCGCCGCCTGCAGGATGTGGTTGAAGCCGATGGACGCCAGGTCGCCGTCGCCCTGGTAGGAGATGATCACGTCGTCCGGATTGGAACGGGTGAGGCCGGTCGCGACGGCGGGCGCGCGGCCATGGGCGCACTGGATGGAGCGGCACTTGAAGTAGTAGTAGGCGAAGACGGCGCAGCCGACGGGGGCGGCGAGGACCACGCGGTGCGTGATGCCGAGGTCGGCGATGGCTTCCGCGATGAGCTTGTGGAGGACGCCGTGGCCGCAGCCGGGGCAATAGTGCATATTTTTCTTGATGGCGCCGGGACGGCGTTCGAAGACGTCGAAGAATCCCGCGGGACGGCCGAGTTTGATCTTTTCACTCATGATCACTTACCTCCTTTGACCGCGTCGAGCGTGCGGTTCACGATTTCTTCCACGGTCGGCACATTGCCGCCCATGCGGTTGATGAGGGAGACGGGGCGCGCGCACTCGATGGCGAGGCGGACGTCGTCGATCATCTGGCCGTTGCTCATTTCGACGGAGAGGAACTGCTTCACGCCGTTCTGAACCGCCTTGCGGAGCGCGTTTTCGGGGAAGGGGAAGAGCGTCTGCGGACGGATGAGGCCGATCTTCACGCCCTGCTTGCGGAGCTCGTCCACGGCGGAACGCGCCATGCGGGACGCGATGCCGTAGGCGACGAACGCGTATTCCGCGTCGTCCATCATGAACTCTTCGGCGCGCTGTTCCGTCGCGCGGATCTCGTCGTACTTGCGGTTGAGGCGGCGGTTGGTCTCTTCGAGGTCGACCGGGTCCATGTAGATGGAGCTGATCCAGTTGTCGGCGCTGACGTCGCGGTCGAGCGACCAGGCGGGCGGCATGCGGCGCGGCTTCGGTTCGGGCAGTTCGAGCTTTTCCATCATCTGGCCGATCATGCCGTCGGTGAGGACGTAGACCGGCGTGCGGTACTTGTCGGCGAGGTCGAACGCGAGCATGGTCAGGTCGCACATCTCCTGCACGGAGCCGGGGGACAGCACGATGCAGCGGTAGCCGCCGTGTCCGCCGCCCTTCACGACCTGGTTGTAGTCGGCCTGCTCGGGCGAGATGTTGCCGAGGCCGGGGCCGCCGCGCATCACGTCAACGATGACGCAGGGGAGTTCGGCGGTGGCGATGTAGGAGACGCCTTCCTGTTTGAGGCTGATGCCGAGGCCGCTGGACGCGGTCATCACGCGTTTGCCGGCGGCGGACGCGCCCATTACCATGTTGATGGACGCGATTTCGCATTCGGCCTGGATGAAGACGCGGCCCATGGCCGGGAAGAGACGGGCGGAAGCGTGGGCGATCTCGCTGGCGGGCGTGATCGGGTAGCCGAAATAGCATTCGCATCCGGCGAGAAGCGCGCCGTAGACGGCGGCCTCGTTGCCTTTCAGAAGCACGCGGTTGGTTCGATTCATGGCTGTGGCTCCTTTCAGTCTTCCGTGATCTCGACGATCGTGATCGCGCCGGGTTCCGGGCAGGTGTAATAGCATGCACCGCAGCCGATGCAGCCTTCGCCGGCGTACACTGCGGCGGGGAACCCCATCATGTTGATGGCGTCGCCCAGTTTGAGGAGGGAACGCGGACAGGCTTCGACGCAGCGGGAACAGCCCTTGCATTCGTCGAACGCGATGTCGCAGCGGAATGTTTTTTTCGGTTTCGTTTCCATCGTGGTTCACCAGTAATCCTTTCTTGGAAAACACATAGAAATTATAATATACACGCGAATGCGCACAAAGTCAACTCGTTTTCCGTCCCGCTCCGCTATTATTTCGGCAGATTCCGCGGCGGACTTCCGGTTCGGCAAGTCCCTTTTTCTGATTCGATCCGCGTGTCGATGACCTTTTCCGGGGAGGGGGACGGCGGAGGACAACATTGTTTCACGGCACGTTTGCGGCTTTTTTCAGGCTTTTTTCGGTGTTTTTGATGTTTCCTGCTTGCATTTTCCGGAAACGCGGCTATATTATTTTCTCATTCCACGATTTCATTCTGCCCGTTGGTGTAATGGTAGCACAAGTGATTCTGGTTCATTTAGTCTAGGTTCGAGTCCTGGACGGGCAGCCACCTTTTTTCACGCACTCAGTTCCGCTGAGCGCATTTTTTTTGCTTTTTTTTCAGGGAAGGGATCGTTTTATCCGAGCCATGCCGCAGCAGATCGCCAAGCCGTCGGGGACGGTTCCCTGTCTTTTCAGGATGCGGCGTTTCGGGGGGCGGTCAGGACGGCCACCAGCGTTTGATCGTGCCGATGATGAAGAGCGCGACGATGGCGAGCGGAAGAAGCGTGAAGAGATAATACCGCGTCCAAAGCGGCAGCTTCATGCCCTTGCCCGTATTCGCCTCGGCGAAGAAGTTTTTCCAGCCCCACGCGGACGCCGCGCCGCAGAAGACGACGGTGAAGACCGAGCCGAGCGGGAGCAGGATATCGCTCACGATGTAGTCCTCCAGGTCCAGGAACGTGGAGTCTCCGCCGAGCGGGTGGATGCCGCTCAGGAGGTTGAAGCCGAGGGCGCAGGGCAGGGAGAAGACCGCGATGAGGACCGTGTTCACGATTGCGGCCTTCAGACGGGAGAAGTGCAGCTCGTCGATCATGAACGCGATGAGGTTTTCGAAAACGGCGATGACCGTGGTGAACGCCGCGGCGCTCATGAACAGGAAGAAGAGGGCGCCCCAGAGCCGCGCTCCGGGTATGTGGTTGAAGACGTCCGGGAGCGACAGGAAGACCAGGCCGGGCCCGGAGGAGACGTCGACGCCGTAGGACTTGCAGGCTGGGAAGATCACGATGCCCGCGAGCACGGCCACGGCGGTGTCGAGCAGGATGATGATGACCGATTCCTTCACGAGCGAATGGTCGCGCCCGATGTAGCTGCCGAAGATCGTGATGCTGCCGACGCCCAGGCTGAGCGTGAAAAACGCCTGTCCCATGGCCGCGACGACGACTTCGGACAGCCCCGACTCGCGCACGGAAGCCAGATTCGGCATGAGGTAGAATTTCATGCCTTCTTTTGCCCCCGGCAGGAAAAGCGCGCGGATGCACAGGGCGATCAGCAGTACGAAAAGCCCGCTCATGAGAAATTTCGTGACGCGTTCCACGCCTTTTTTCAGTCCTGCGGCACAGACGGCCGACCCCGCCGCGACCGTGATCGCCATGAAGACGACGTTTTTCCACGGGCTTGCGGTGAGCGCGCCGAAATGCGCCCCGATCGCTTCCGTGTCCAGCGAGGAAAGCCCGCCGAAAAGATAGTCGCACGTGTAGCTGAGCATCCAGCCTGTCACGGTCGTGTAGAAGATCATCAGGACGGCGCATCCGGCGCAGAAAATGAGCGCGGGGACCTTCCATGCGTTCGCATGGGAGTGCGACAGGACTTTCGCCGCGCCGTACAGCGTGCGTTTGCTGGCGCGTCCGATGGAGAGCTCCATGACCGTCAGCGGCAGGCCCATGACGGCGAGGAAAAAGAGATAGAACGCGACGAACCATGCGCCGCCGTATTTGCCGGCGATGTAGGGGAACCGCCAGATGTTGCCGAGGCCGATGGCGCATCCGGCTGTGAGAAGGATGAAACCGAGGCGGGATCCGAGGGATTCGCGGTTGTTGTCAGACATGGGGAAATCTTTCAAACAATGTTGTTTGCCGGGGTGAATGAATGGAGCCGGATCGGAACGCGGTCATTTGTCTCCGTCGTTGTCTTTTTTGCCATTGGCAATTTTAAGCACGATCGCGAGGGTGTTGATCACAAGATAGACCAGAAGCCCGTATCCGAGCAGCTTGTAGCCCATCGCAAGCCCCCAGATCACACCGGCAGCCAGAAGAATGTCGATCACGATAAATCCGAGTAAGCTTTTGTCTTTCATGGGAATAACCTCTGTCTGAATGATCTGCGCGGATGCGCCGGGCACGTGTTATCAAAAAAAGCGTTACAAAATGTACCACGTTCGTGCGGAAATGTCAAGAATAAAACACCCGATTTGCCGAAAATAAGCCAGAGTGACGCGCGAAAGGAAAGCGCTCCGGTGAAAGAGAAAGTTGCGTGGTACGGAGGATCGTCCGTTCTTTTCCATACCCGCACACGCGTGTTTTTTATCATATTTCTTTGGGGTTTTGAAGAAAAACGCTTGAAAAAACGGAGAAGCAGGGGTATATTATATGCTTACAGCTCGAAAAGCGAAAGAGCTTTTGGGCTTGACGGAAACCAATCAAACCAACAAACCAACCCAAGAAAAACCAACAACATGAGCAACGAAGAAACCAAGGACGCCCCCGTCGTGCAGAAAGCCTATGTCGTCATCGACAACACGACGATGGAAGAGCTGCTGAGCGGCCAGACCAAGAACGATTTCAAGCCCGACACGATCGTCTCCGGCACGATCGTCGAGAAGCGCCAGGACGGCGCGATGGTCGACATCGGTTCGAAAGCGGAAGGATTCATCTCCTACACCGAGTTCAAGAACTGGGACGAGATCAACGTCGGCGACCAGATCGACGTGTACCTGGAAGAGCTTGAAAACGAGCAGAACCAGCCCAGCATCAGCCTCCAGAAGGCCTCCTTTATCCAGACCTGGAAGAAGATCACTTCCGATTTCGGCGAAGGCAGCGTGATCCGCGGCAAGATGAAGAAGAAAGTCAAAGGCGGCATCCTGATCGACCTCGACGGCGTCGAAGCATTCCTCCCCGGCTCCCAGATCGATATCGGCCCCGTCAAGAACATCGACGACCTCATCGACAAGGAATACGATTTCAAGATCCTCAAGATCAACCAGGAACGCCACAACATCGTCGTTTCCCGCCGCGAACTCCTCGAAGAGTCCCGCAAGGACATGCGCGCCCAGTTCCTGAAGGAAATGAAGGTCGGCGAGCTCCGTCAGGGCAAAGTCAAGAACATCACCGATTTCGGCGCGTTCATCGACCTCGGCGGCGTGGACGGACTCCTCCATATCACCGATATGTCCTGGGGCCGCATCACGAACCCGAAGGAAATGCTCGAAGTCGGACAGGAGATCGAGGTCATGGTCCTCGACATCGACTTCGCCAAGGAGCGCGTCTCCCTCGGCCTCAAGCAGAAGTCCGCGAATCCGTGGGACGAAGTGGAAACGAAGTACCCCGTCGGCACCACCGTCAAGGGCCACGTGGTCAACATCATGCCGTACGGCGCGTTCGTCGAGATCGAACAGGGCGTCGAAGGCCTCATCCACGTCTCCGAAATGTCCTGGACCAAGCGCATCACGAAGGCCAGCGACGTCGTCAGCGCCGGCGAAGAAGTCGAAGCCGTCA
>JAEEQO010000055.1 GCA_016285335.1 Victivallales bacterium
CCTGTTCGCGTCGATGCGTTTCAAGCTCAAAACGCTGCCGTTCCTGCTGCTGTTTTACGGCTGCGCGGCGGGCGGCTTCGTCGAGGGCTGTTATCTCTATTACAGCGTCTCGGAGCTCATGCGGTACAGATTCGATCGCACAGTGTTCCGCGAGGTCAATCTGGCCGTGATGGCGAGGATCCGGAAAACCGAGGACCGCCTCGCGCTGCGACTTGCGTTGGAAGACGTTCGCGAGGCCCGCGTCTGGGACGACAGGGAAATGGACGACTTCAAGACCTGTATCGGGATGTGTCAGGATCTCCTGTCCGTGCTGTACGAATCGCAAAAGAAATACGAATCAAAGACATCGGAATCGAAAACTCCACCTGACGCGGATTGATCCCGCTCTGCAACAATTACCCTCAAACCCTCCATCAGCAACACCGTGAAAGGGCCGAAATGATATGGATGCAAGCTTGGAAAGGCTGAGTTATCTTCTGCATGTCCCGGAGCTGGATCTTCCGATCCTGATCGGGATCATCGGCGGCATCGTGATCTTTGTCCTCATGGCACGGGCTCCCGAAAACCGGAGGCGTCTGCTGCCGCTGGGAATCCTGCTGCCGCTGCACGCGCTGCTGTTTCCATTGGCTTTCCTGCCGGACTCCGCCGCTTTATTCGTGACCTATGTTTTGTCCGCGCCGGTCCTGCTGCTCGGTTTGATCGCTTACCTGTTGGTTTTAGCCCGCCGGAAACGACTGAACCGCGCTGTCTGGACGGCTGCCGCAATCTGGTTTCTGTACTTCGCCGCCATCCTGTTCATGATCGTCGTCGTGATCCTCCTGGCGCATGACATGTCACACTGAAGCACCATGAGAGAACCTGAAATCATGCCGAACACGAAATCGAGACGAATCTTTTTCCTCGCTTTTGTTGCAATCTTTTTGTCGGCAGCAGTCTTCACCGGATGCCGGCATGACGTGGTCAATGCCGAAGGAGGAACGGTCAGCGCCGTGATCACGCCGCTCCAGATCGGTCCGCTGCTGCTGCCTTTCGGGGAGGAAGATGTTACCACCTACGGCCTTGGCACGGGATTGGCGACCATGGAAAATGGCTCATGCGGGATATTTGCCTCGGCCCTGGGATCGGGTTTTACCGGGACCAACTACGGGGTGTCGGCCGGCCTTGCATTCGGAATAAACGGCGGGGAGTCAAGCTTCAACGGGATTTCGGCCGGGCTGTTTTACATTGGCAGATACAACAAGCCTGTCGGGACTCAGAACGGCATTTCCGTTTTTCCGTTTGCATTCGGCTGTGGCACGAACGGGCTTTCCGTCGAAGCCTCAACACTGAGCAAGGAATTCAACGGAATTGACCTTTGCCTTTTCAACCTTTACGAGACAAGGGGAGCCGGACTGCAGGTGATCGGACTGGATTGTTCCGCGAAGAACGAAAGCAGAATAACCGGGTGCCAGATCGGGGGGCTTCTGCGTTCGAGTGTCCGGGGCGCGCAGATCGGGGCGATCACGTACAATCCGGGGGTATATCCGGGGCATGACCGCGGGGATTCGTTCGGAAAATGCCTGAACTTAGGCATCCTGAACTTCGAGCTGAAGGAGGGCTTTCAGGTCGGCGCAATCAACAATACCTCGGACGGGAATCCGGTTCAGATCGGGCTGTTCAATACCACTTTCGACGGAAGCCCGTTTCAGATCGGCCTGCTGAACATCAACCCGAACGGATTCCTTCCCGTCTTCCCGTTCTTCAATTACAGCGTCAAAAAGGGCGCGTTCGAACGCGAACGGGAAAGCGCAGTGGGGTTCTGAGCCGTGGGCAACAATTTGAACGGGTCTGAAATGTTGTCGAACACGAAAACGAGGCGAAAGACCGCAGAAAGGCGGCGTAAAAAACTATGACCGACGCAACGCTGAACAAAATGAGACCGTGGCTGTGGGGGCTCGCAGCGACTCTGCTGGTATTCGAAATCTTCCGCTGCACAACGGAGGCCATGGACATGGCGCGGCAGGGGCTCTACTGGCACGCGGGGTACTGGGCGCCATGCAGCTTCCCGCTTTATCTGCTGCTGGAAACCATTTTCACAAAGTCCAGAAAAGCGCTGATCGCCTCGGCTGCGCTCATGGTCCTTGATCTTTGTTATATTCTGTCCATGTTCGATTTCCTGTCCTGGATCTGCCTGATTCTGATCCCCTTCGGAATGATGATCGTTCTGCTGGTCTTCGAGGACAACGGGTATCTGAAACTGCTGAACCTCCTGACGATCGTGGTGATGTTCCTCGGCCTTTTCAAAGTCTCCCGCTGATGCGAAACAACAGGAAAGTCTGAAATCATGCCGAACACGAAAAAAAGACGAAAGATCTTCAGAACAAGCTGGTTCTGCACGGTTTTGTTCCTTTCATTCCTTGTTTCTGCATGCCGTTCCGTTCCACCCGAAGAAGACGGAGGGGAACCGGAAGGCGTACCGGTGCAGACGAGTGAGGCCGAGGTGACGGATTCCGCGGCTGGGCCGAAGAGGCGGACGGTCCTGATCGACGCGGATTCCTTCTCGCCGGGCGCTTATCTGCCGTTCAATGCGAGCTGTTTCGACTGTTTCCTTTTCCCGGCGTACGACGTGAACGGCGTTTATCTTGATTTCGCACCGGCGCCCCTGATCGAAGACCTTGACGGCGATCCCATGTGCGAGATCAGTCAGGTCAACGGCATTCACTGTTTTCTCGTGTCGCCCCGCCTCCACCGGACGTACGGACTGTTTTTCGGCGCCGTGGCGCGTCCGAAGACCTTCGTTTCCGGCGTTTCCCTGACCGGCGCGGGGATATGCGATTTCCCCTTCGGCGCGAATTTCGCACGGCAGGACGGCGTTTCGTTCTCGCTCTTCGGCGCGCCGTTGGAATGCAACGGCGTCTCGTTTTCGCTCTTCGGTGCGCCGATCGAATCCAACGGCGTTTCGTTTTCCGTGCTGGGGATCTGCCGGAAACAGCGGCAGGGCGTCTACTGTTCCCTGCTCAACTGCTCCTATGCGGCGGACTGGACGAACGAGGACGCGCCACAGTCCGTGGTCCAGCTCGGAGTCGTCAATTCCTGCCATAATGGCGTCCAAATCGGTCTGCTGAACTTCAATGAAAACGGGTTTCTCCCGGTGTTTCCGCTGTTCAATTTCAGCATAAAAAAGGAGGAATAAACCATGCACGAAATCCCTGTGACAAAGTACCCGAGACCGAAAAAGTTATCTGACCCATATCAGCGTTATTCCAAAGAGCGGAAAGACGGCATTCTGAGCAAGAACGGCCGCGACCTGACAGCCGGGGAGCTTACGGCACTGTTCGGCGGATCGCTGCCAGTCGGGACCTACGACGAATGCGCGCATTATCTGCCGGACGTCACGCGCTATCTCTCTGAACATTATTGGGATAGCGTTCCGGCGGACGACGAGGCGTTCGAAGAGCTGTTCAGGAAGTTTCTGATGTGGACGGTGTTTTTTTATGACGAGCTGGCGAAAGACGGCGTGTGGAACGACCTGAACCTGTTTCTGTCCGATCTTTTTGCCCTCGCGACCGAACGGTTCGAGTTGCGCGGCTGTGTCCCTGCCGGGCGCGACCATGTCGGATATATCTTCGAGTATTTCGGGAACAAGTCGTTCATGCAGACGAATGACCCGCTCGGGACCTGCCGGGCTTTCCCGTTCGGCGTCACGGAGGAATACATGGCGCGGAGGTTCGAAAAGCCGGAAACCTATGCGGATCACGCGTGGCTGGTCCTGCTCGTGAACGGCTGCGGGAGTTTTACCGGGTTTTACGGCGTAGACCATATCAAGGACAGCGCTTTCCTGCTGCGGATGAAACAGGATGCGGCGTGGCGGTCGGCGGCGGTCACGCGGATCATCGCCGAAACGGAGGCCCGGCCGGAACTGGCGGATTACTGGTCGGCGGTCCTCGACGACGCCATGCTCTGACGGCGGCGCAAGAAAGCCATGCGGTAATCGCGAGGAAGAAATCAATCATGCTCGACTTCATCATGGATCTCATCGGGTTGTTCTGGCGGTGGATTCTGTACACGGTCATCGCTTTGCTGTTGATTTATTTCTTCCTTTCGTTTTATGCACGTCGCATGTTGCTCGGCGATTTGTTCGGGAAATACGTGGATATGGTTTGGGAATGGATCAAAGACGCGTTCCGCGACTGACCGCTCCGATGCGATGAATCTGTAGAGAAACTACAGAAAAACTGTATTTTCTATCCAGATTCACTTGACTTCCTCCGAATCTGTGTTATAGTATAATCAGGAGGCAGCCGATGACGACACTTAACCTGAGAGCGAGCATACCGAACGACTATTTCACCGCATGGGAGTTGAACGCCCTTCTTTCCGATTATTCCAACCGCGCGGCGAAAGTGTCGTCCCTGCTCAAAAAGCGCGAAATCGTCCAGATCCGCCGCGGCCTTTATTCCTTTGCCGAGCCGCTCCGCAGGGAGATGCTGTCCGCCGGGGCGCTGGCGAACCAGATTTACAGCCCGAGCTACGTTTCCGAGGATTACGCCCTGAGCTACTACGGCATGATCCCCGAAACGCCCGCGGTCGTCACGTCCGTCGCGATGGGACGTTCGAGGGTGTTCGAAACGGAATTCGGCATTTTCAACTACCGTTACTGCCGGTCGCGGGCGTATTCCATCGGGGTGACGGCGGTCGGGGAGGGGCAGAACCGTTTTCTGATCGCCACGCCGGAAAAGGCACTGTTCGACAAAGTCGCATCCGACAGCCGTTTCGATGGAGCCGAGCCGGAAGCGTACCTGCTGGAAGACCTCCGGCTTGACGAAGACACGTTGCGCCGCCTGAACCGGACCCGGCTGAAAGAGCTTGCCCCGTTTATGACCGGCCGCCTGAGACCGGTTTACGACTTTCTGGAGGGATTGCGATGAATCAGCCGGTGATCGCGGAAATGCTGCGGGCGTATTCCTGTGCAAACGAGCAGCAGGCCGTGAACGCCCTGCGCGAGATCATGCAGAGCGTGGCGCTGTTCGCCTTGTCCCGGCAGGACTTCTTCAGCCGGGCGGCGTTCTACGGCGGCACGGCACTCCGCATCCTGTACGGCCTTAATCGCGGTTCGGAGGACATGGATTTCTCCCTGCTGGAACCGGACGGCGCGTTCGAGCTGGGCGCTTATGCCGACGGGATCGAAACGGTTTTCGCCTCGTTCGGCCTGAACGTCACGTTTTCGGAAAAGATCAAGGTCGGCAGGACCGACATCCGCTCCGGTTTCCTGAAAAGCAACACCAAGGCGCAGCTTCTTTCCATCGGGCTGGACGGAGCGCTGGCCCGCCGGATTCACACGCGAAGCGAAATGAAGATCAAGATCGAGATCGACGTGCAGCCGCCTTCCGATTTTAAGACGGAGATCAAATATCTGTACCGGCCGCAGCCGTTCGCCGTCCGTGCCTGCACGCTGCCGGACCTGCTCGCCGGAAAACTCCATGCCGTGCTGTTCCGTTCGTGGGGCAGCCGCGTCAAGGGACGCGACTGGTACGATCTGGCATGGTACGCGGGGACGCATCCCACATACAATCTCCGGCATTTGGAATGCCGCGCCCGGCAGTCCGGCGACTATTCCGATGCCGCGCCGCTGACCGACGAGGCGGTTCACGCCATGCTCGCGGCGAGACTGGACCGGATCGATCTTGCTGCCGTTGCGGAGGACGTCCGTCCGTTCCTGCGGGACCCGAACGATCTGGCGTGCTGGAGCACGGAGTTCTTTCTTGATGCTTTCAGGCTGCTGCATGCCGCGGAATAAGGCCGTTTCCCGCTTGACTTTTCAGGAAAAAGTGTTATAGTATTTCGTAAAACAAAGACGTGATCCGTGCCGTCGCGAACATCAAGAAGGTGGCGGCACTACCGGAGCGGAGGACTTATCGTCTCATCCGGCCTCTGACCAGCAACACCAGAAAGGACCCGAAAAAATGAACGAAAATACGGAAACGAAGGAACCTCTCACCGATGCCTCCGGCGAAAGCGCCACTGAATCGCAGGCCAAAGCCACGCTTGGCGCGAATCATGTGTTTCAGGTCTTCCGGCAGACCGGGACACCGGTCGTGACGCTGATCCTGGCCGCGGCCGTGATCCTGGTCGTCTTCTGCGCTCTGGCAGCTGCGGGGGGCAGGGTGTCGGATGTGCCTCTGCTCCTGCTGAAGCAACTGGTCCTGATCGTGCTTCCGTTCGTTCCGGGCATCATCGTGTACAGGGAATTCCGGGAGGAAGTGATCCTGACATGCAGAGGTATCTGCACCGAAACGGAGATCGTTTCCGGCGCGATGAAAAGCCTGCGGTTCCTTTGGGAACGTTATTTTCTGTGCCTGCTTCCCGGGATTGCGGTCGTCGCCGGATTGATCAATCCCTTTGTTCAATCGGATTGGAAGCCCTTTCGCGAACTCGGCGGTTCGATCTCTTTCTGCCTGTTCGTTTTTCTGCTGGGGGAATTCCCACTGGCGATCTTCCCGGTCGCTCGGCTGTTCAGCCGGAGAATCGGCATGATCGTCATGCTCATCCTGATTATTCTGGGACAGATCATTCTGATGCTCAATGCCTTGTTCTTAGCGTCCGGCCTGATTTATTTTACTGACGGAGACGTTAAGATCAAAGAAAGCATTGCCTTCACCAGCACCCTGAGCTTTATCTGCATCACGCTGTTCGCCTGCGCATTCGGATATTTCCTCCATGCGGCCTATACGGACGCGCAAAACGAGGGGCTGCTGTACTGAAGAAAGCTGTTTTCAGCACACTCCGTGTGTGCCGTTGCGAAGCAAGGCACTAATTCAGCACACTCCGTGTGTGCCGTTGCGAAGCAAGGCACTAATTCAGCACACTCCGTGTGAGCGGGGGAAGCTCCTTCAGTTTTCTTGCTTTCCACATTTCGAGCAGTTCGTCCCGGTGCAACGGCAGCCATTGGTCGATCATGTCCTGCGCCTCCGGCGGCAGTTCCCCCCAGGTGCTCTTTCCGGTCCGGATATCGATCTCGACATCTTTTTCGCCGTACATCACCCAAATGCACGGATCCCCCGGATCCTTGCCAAAGGGATACATTTTGACGACCAGTTTGTTGAAGTGCGCGATCACATGGTTGCGGACCTCCTTCGGCTTCGAGGGATCGGCCGGCGGATACATGACCGTGCCCTTTTCGAACAGCTTGAAGTAGTATTCCAGCGGCTTGAAGTCATCGGGTCCCAGAAGACAGGTCTGCTTCAGTTCCGCTTCCGTCTCGAACAGGCGCACTTCCCCGGTGCTGTATTGCAGGTATCCGTACGTCCAGTCCTCTTTCCGGAAAAACGCATAGTCCTCGTGCAGATGGAGATCGGTGATCTTCTCCTCCAGAGTACCGGAAATCGCACCGTTTCCGGAATCCGAATCCGGGGCCTTGACAGACTCCGACACCGCCAAATATCCGCGCTCGCAGGTGTCGATCATATGGACCTCATACGGATACTTCAGCGGGAAGCGGTACCAGTCCCGGAATCCCGTATCGGTGTAGAACGGGTCTTTCGGCGGCGCTTTCGGCTGACTGCCGCCGCTCAGTTTCCTTTTTACGCGGCCGCAGCCCGTGAGCAGCACGATCAGACACAGAAAAACATAGAACAGTGTCTTTTTCATTTGTTACCTCGTTGTTGATGTGATCCGGCTGGATTCGGTTTGATTCGGTTGGTTTTTGTTTGATCCGTTTTGATGGTTTCGACCGCGGTTTCATCCTGTTCAATGCAGAAGAAGGTACGCCCCGATCATGGAGCATACCGACACCGCCGTCAGGGAAACCCATATCCGCTTTTCCGCACGGATCAGCTGCTCGGCTTTCTCGCTGTCGTATTTCCGGAGGGTTTCATAGCGTCTCACAAGTTCATCCTTGATCTTTTTGTTCAAATGGTTGTACCTGTAATAAAAAAGCGGGTATCTGTTGAGTCCGTTGACGCATTCCTTGTCCATGTCGGGCAGCATGTTCCGGAAAGACTCCTTCAGATCAATGTACCGGTACAATGCCCTGATCAAAAGGACAAGCACGACGCCGAAAACGATCAGATACGAAATGACGAACCATTTCATGATCGTAATTGTTCCTTATTCTCGTTGTGATTCGCTTGGATGTGTGGTGTCGGGGTTAGTCGGCTGGGTACCACAAAATCCAATTTATAATCTTTTTAGGCAAAAGAAAAAAGTGTTATTTTCTACATCAAACCAAACAATTCCATCCGAATAGCGACTATTCAATAATAACTCCTGTTGTAATGTGTAAGAATACCATAAAACTCTATCCGTTTCAGAAAATGACGGAATCAAGCTGGTCGTCAGATCAAACAGTTCCTTAAAATTATAGGTGCTGAATCCAGTACGAAGTTCTTTTGGAGATTTTGTTGAAAGATCCTGAGGCGTTTTTTTCCATTCATATTTGTCAAACATATTTTGAGAATCCAAATCTGAGACAATGACAACCCCGAATAATATTGATTCAAAATCCGATGGACTCGGAACATCAATTATTGTTTTTTTTCTCCGGTCGATGTTAGCAACCCCCCACTCGCAATATGTTACACTTGATCCCAGTGATAATTTGCTGACACGCGTCAACTCAGAATAACTGGAACTGGAAGACATAGTGATTTGTTTCCCTTTTGAGGTAGTTTCTTTGACATTCTTTTTTCGAATAGAAGAAGAACAACTGTTACAAGTCAAAAGCAATACAAATAAAACTCCAAGAAACATACATATCACAATCGCTATTACATGTAATTTGCTGTTTGTTTTCATCTGATACCTACAGTTCGTTTTGACCTGTTCCGTTTCGGACGTTTCAGGTGTTTCCCGGTCTAATCGTTTCATGTCGAAAATCTCCATTTAAAATAGTTCTGGATGGTTATGACCGCCGTGTCCCCTATGGGACCGGACTGTTTTGTTGGCGTATGGTTCCATGTGCCTGCGCTCAAAGTCCAAGCCCTTTGAGGGCCAGTTTCGCGTTGGGTTCGCCCTGCGCGGCGGCCTTGCGGAGCCATGGAACGGCTTCTTCCTTATTCAGGGCTACGCCTCTTCCCGTAAAATAGCAGCTGCCGACCGTATACTGCGCCACGGCATAGCCGTGCTCAGCGGACTTGAGGAACCACTTGAACGCCTCCGCTTTGTCCTTTTCGATGCCGCGTCCCGCGAAATAACAGTTGCCGAGCGCGTATTCCGCGACGGCATGCCCCTGTTCCGCGGATTTCCGGAACCATTCGACGGCTTTTTGTTCGTCCGGTTCGATCCCGTCCCCGAGGAAATAATGATTGGCGAGATCGCATTGCGCCTCGGCGTCGCCATTTTCCGCCGCTTCCATGCGCTTCGCGAGCTCCTCCGCGGAGAGTTGACGGGACCCGACCCCTGTCGTCAAAAACACGACGACGGAAACGACGACAAAGAATTCGCAGATGTACGCGAGAACGAGGCCGGCCGTCTCCAGCGCGGGATTCCGCTTCTTTTCCGGGAGCTGTTCGTCCGTAAACGGGATGTTTTTCCGCCTGTTTTTGCACGCCAGCGCGAGCTGTTTGCGGGTGAAGGCCCCGTCTCCGAACAGGTAATCAGACCTTGCCGCAAGCAGGACCTGAATGAAGATCGCCAAACAGACCAGCTCAATGCCGACATCCAGGACAAGCGCGACCGGGTTCTGCGGGAGCTTCGTCATCGAAACCAGCGTAAGGAGAATGCCGACCGCCGACCAGATGTAGAAGAATACGCGCGCCTTCCGGTCGCGGGCGTACAGGAACATGTATCCGAAGCCCAGGCAGGGCAGCAGCAGGAGCGTGATCGGGGAGCCGACCTTTACGGTCTGGGGACCCATGCGAACCGTGATCCCCATCCCTCCGATCTGTGCGCCCGACAGCAGTCCAAGCAGGACGAAAACTGAGGTCAGCAGGAAAACTAGAATGAACAGAATCCCCAGCTCATGGAAAAGCCTTGATTTCTTGTACAGCTTGTTCAGCTCGGGAAGCGTCAATGCGTCCAATCGGTTCATGTCGAAAATCTCCATCTGAAGTGTTGCCGGATGGTTTGCGAGCGCCGTGTCCCCCTCGGGACCAGCTATTTTTCAACCTTTAATATACCCCCGAAAACGGAAAATGCAAATTCGAGTTATGAAAAAAAAGAAGAAACTTGCTATTTGAAGAACAATGGGCGAAAAAGCCGCCGATCCAGAGCTGGTATTTGTCAACCAGAACTCTGCTCAAACCTCATAACGGGGAGAGCCTGAGCGGCACTTCAAGGATGCAAATCCCGGGGGGCTGCTCTTTTTTTGGCAGTTTCTTTAGCCGACCGTGAGTGTTTGAGGTTAACATCCGACAGTCATTCCTCGACAATCTCCCAATGCCCGCTGAACCCGCTGCCGACATACTTGACATTCGGCATCTTTTCTAAGTGTCGCCAAACGGTTTTCGAGCTAACAGATAGTTTTTGAGAGATACCCTCTATCGAAACTTTGTTGTTTCTTCGAACCAGTTCAAGAATTCTGGAATCAATATCGTCTTGATGGACACCTTGATGGACACCTTGAGTGACATCTTGAGTGACATCTTGAGTGACATCTTGAGTGACATCTTGATGGACACCTTGAGTGACACCTTGATGGACACCTTGATGGACACCTTGATGGACACCTTGATGGACACCTTGATGGACACAGTAATTCAGATTCGGCAGGATGACCGTGAATTGGGTTTTGTCCGAACGGAAAGACGGTTTCTTCCCTTCCTGATAGTTGACCTGGACCTCGTAGGAACGGATAATCTTCCCGAAGCCGCTTCCCCGACGCTCCATGTAGCCAAGGCGTTCGAAGATGTCCGCCAGAAGCGGGTTCCTTCTGGTCGAAGGTACGGTCAACGGGTCCCGATCCTGGATGAAGGTTCCGTCAGGCATCCCGCCGGGGGAGTAAATCTCCATTCTGTCATCGAACATGTCGATGTGGATTTCGCTGCCGTTCACAAGCATGTCACGGTGGACGAGCGCGTTGATGAGGGCTTCATGGTAGCTGCGCTCCACGTACTCGGGCATTTCTTCCCGCGAGTTCGGGGTCTTGCGCCACATTTTTTTAGCGTTGCGGTGGATGAAGCCCTCGCCGTTTTCCAGCAGGGAAATCAGGCTCCCGGAATATTCGGCATCATCCAGGGCGTCGATGACGCCGCTGCTTTTGTCGTTTCCGTTCCACCGGGTGCAGAAGACCCGCGACCAACGTATCGGGCATTCATCTGCCAGAAGCGCACCTGCGTTTGTCAGGATTCCGGCCTCATTCACCAGCCCGAAGGAGATGAGGTCGCGGTCCTCGAAGCTCTTCCTGGTCCACTTTTTGTAGCGTTCGCGCAGCTTGGTGAAGGCAAAGTCGTCCGCGTTGTAGCCGGACAGCTGCGTGTCCCAAGTGGTATTCCGGCCTTTCAGGATCAGCCGCTTTTGCTCTACGGCAGATGCCTTGACACTCTCGTTCCCGACGCGGACATAGGTCTCAAGGACTCCGTCGGAGGAATAGTAATAGGGCGTGTCGCTGCCGGGCTGGATATCCAGAACCACCAACGTCTTGCCCTCAACCTTTTCAAAACGAAGCCGGAACTCCGGGATCGGGTCCAGTCGCGATTTGATGATCTCGCTGATCTTATCCGCAACCTGTTCGGGATTATCTAGCCCCACAACTGCGCTGTCATCGGCTATGCCGAAAACCAACGCGCCACCCTCGCCGTTGGCAAATGCGCAGACGCTCTTGCACCAGCTTTTCGGTCGCTTTTCCTCAAGAGCCTGTTTTTTATCATACGCCGTCGCCTCGCCAATCAAACTGGCGATATCCAGATGTTTTTCCTCGTTCTGCGGCATTCTTGATTTCCTAAGTCTCAGTTCCGGCTGCATGTGCCTCGCATAACATACACCCGCGCCCGCGAAAAAGCAAGCCGAAATCGGAACAAATCGGCGAAATCCTGCAAAAGCCGCGCCTCATTGCTCCGAAGCCGTGTTTCAGCTTCGCCGCGGAGGAGTGGCGGATGCCGCGAAATCACTTTTCATCCGGGACCGAGTAGGGCAGACGCCAGGTCAGCTCGAACAATCCGCTGACGAACTCGAAAAGATACTTGTCCGTGAACATGTCCATGTATTTCGCTCTCCGGTCCGGATGCCGGAGCAGATAGTCGTAGACGACGGCGTCTTTTCCGAATCCGCGGGAATGTTCCAGGTCGATCAGCCCTTCCGTGCTGTTGTAATCCTCCAGGCATTCCCTGACCGTTTTCTCGAAATAGGCGGTTTCCGCTTCGGGGGATTCCTTTTTCGCCCGGATGAACCTGATGTAGATCTCGTAATAGAAGATATTCGGGATCGGCAGCTCTTTCTCCAGCGCCTCGAATGCCGCCGCCATCTTCTCCAGTTCCGCGTCGGACAGGGACATCAGAACATACGAATGCCGCTGCAGGAACTCGAAGACAAGCATCAGTCTCCCGAGAAACCCGGATTTATCCATCTTTTCCGCAAACGAATCCGGGGCGGGGAGGTCCTTCAGGAGCAGAAGAATGCAGTCCTCCGTGAAACTCTCCCCCCGGAAATCGCTGTCGTCCGTCCTCCTGCTGATGATGTGAGTCAGCAGCAGGTTCCGCATCTTCGCATCGGCTTTTCTGAACGCTTCATAAAACATCAGATACGAATCGGCGTTTCCCGGCCACTTCATGGCCTGGATGTCGGCATTTTTCACCTGTTTCCCCTCGGTTTCCCAGGTTTCCAGCGTGCGGATGTTTTCATACAGAAGGAAATAATCCGCGATGTCCCGCTCGACTTTCTCCCGTTCCTTTTCCGACAGCGACCGCAGCATCTTTTTCCACGCGGCGGAGTCGAAATAGCGGCGGAGATTCTCCGCGTCCCCGGCGGGGATGTCCGTGAGGAAAGGCCCGGAATCCGTCAGGATGTTTTTGAACTGGCGTTCCACTTCCTCAGCGCGGAAGGCTTCATCATCATCCGGCGGATTCAGAAACTTGGAAAGGCGTTCCGCTTCCTCAGCACGGAAGGCTTCATCATCCTCCGGCGTCTTCTGAAGCCTGAACGCGTACAGGTCCGGCGCACAAAACGAGACGACCGCGAAAAGGACAAGCAGATTAAAAAGATGTTTCAT
The DNA here is from genome assembly GCA_016285335.1 of Victivallales bacterium. The sequence continues at coordinate 13,121 of JAEEQO010000055.1, forward strand.
GGTTCAGCCTTTCTTTCGGAAAACATCGGTCACGAACACCCTCAACGACTATGAGCGGTATTCGCTGCATTCATTATAACTCTACTTTATCACGCTTTACGGAAAAAGTCAAGTCTTTTTCTTTGTATAATGTGCTTGTAAACGGGAAAAAACATGCTATAGTGAATGGAACTAAAAATTCAGCAAAAGGAAACGGCAATGGCGATCCCGTACAGACAGGAAGTTTTGCGGAAGATGGTGCATCTGAGCTCCATCTGGATGCCCGCAGCGCTGTTTTATCTGCCCGCGTGGTACGGGGAACGCGGCCGCTGGTTCAACGTGATCATGTTCGGCACGTTCGCCGTGCTGAACGTCCTGATCGAGATCGCGGTGTTCCGGGGTGTGCCGTACGTGACGCCGCTCTACAAGGCGCTGTTCGGCAAGATGGCGCGCGAAACGTCGAAGCCGGGCGAATTCCGGTTCAGCGGCGCGCCGCCGATGTACGCGTCAGCGTGCCTGACGGCGCTGTGTTTCGAGCACCGCGTGGCGGCTTGCGCGTTCACGATCCTGATCCTGAGCGACACCTCGGCCGCCCTGATCGGGCGCAAATGGGGCCGGCACCGTTTCGCCAACGGCAAATCCCTGGAAGGTTCGCTGGCGTTCCTGCTGAGCGGCTGGATCATCGCGGCGTGTTACTGCGCGGCTGGCGGGCTGACCGGCGGAACGGTCGCGATCTGGCTGGCTGGCGTGGCGGTCTCCTGCGTCGCCGAATTCTTCAACGAACAAATCCACCTGGACGACAATTTCACGATCCCGCTGCTGTTCGGCGCGGTCGCGCAATGGCTGCCCCGGCTGTTTTCTTAAAAAAGGAGTATACCCCTCATCATGAGCGAACCGAAACTTTACCGTTACGACACGCATGTCCACACCGCCGAAGTGAGCAAGTGCGCCAAATCCTCAGGCCGCGAAGTCGCGGAGGCTTACCACGCCCGCGGCTACGACGGCATCATCATCACGGACCATTTTTTCAACGGGAATACCACCGTGCCGCGCGATCTGCCGTGGCGGGAACGCGTCGAGCTCTTCACCGCGGGCTACCGGGCGGCGAAGGAATACGGCGACAAGGTCGGGATGCAGGTGTTTTTCGCGTGGGAGGATTCGTCCGAGGGGAACGATTTTCTGACCTACGGGCTGGATGAAAACTGGCTCGCCGACCATCCGTTCATCGACCGCCTGCCGCTCGTCGATTATCTGAAATACGTACGGCTGGCGGGCGGCACGGTCGTCCACGCGCATCCGTTCCGGCAGGATTCCTACATCCCGATGATCCGCCTGCTGCCCGACCTGGTCGATGCCGTCGAGGTCCTGAACGGCCATCGCAAGGACGACGTGAACCGCCGCGCGAAATGGTACGCCGACAGCTACGGCCTGCCCGGGACGGCGGGTTCGGACAATCACGACGTCGTGAACGGATTCGCGGAGGCCGGTGTCCTGCTTGACGAACGCCTTACGGATACGGCGCATTATGCGCGGCTGGTGCTGGAACGCCGGATCCGCAGCATCTTTCCACAGCTTGACGGCTGCTGCTGAACTTTTTCTTTTCTGAACACGAAAAAGCCGTGCCCGGCGATGTTGCATGGGCACGGCTGAATTGTCTTTAGATGGCTTCTTTTTAACCGACTTTCTTCAGCAGATAGATGCCGTAGCCGCCGAAAATGATCGTGGGTGCGAGTCCGGCGATGCAGGCCCCGAGCGGGAAATGGATGAAGTCTTCGATCAGATCGAAGGAAAGATATCCGTTTTTGCCGACGACCATGAAGATCTCGTTAAGCACCTGATAAAGCACCGCGATGCCGACGGCCGTGGCGATGGCGGTGAAAATGCCGGAACGTTCGTTTTTCGTGGCAAGCGGGAGCGCGAAGAAGGCGCAGAGGAAGCATGCCCACGGGAACGCGAGGCGGTTGAAGAAGATCGT
>JAEEQO010000056.1 GCA_016285335.1 Victivallales bacterium
GCGGAAATGCACGTGGAGGATGTTTTCGTGGAGGCCCCAGGTGCTGAGCTCGTCGTCGAGCCAGACCTGTTCGCCGTTGATCCAGAGGACGCTGGCGTCGTCGGTGCCGATCATGGCGAGGACGTCGGTGTCTTCCTCGAAATGAACGTCTGTATAGGCATAGTAGATCGCGTTGTCCATCTTGTCCGGCGTGCGGATGCAGTTCGTGTCGGTCTGCACATAGCGCCAGCGGAGGCGGATGGGCTTCTTCGTGACCGGGTCGAGCTTGCCGTCGTATTCGGCATCGAGGTCGATCCTGGTCTCCGGCTCGCGTTTCACGCGCTCGGCGATGTGCGTGTACCGGCTGCCGTCGTATTTGCCGTCCCACGGGCCGATCACGTACCACGAGTCGATGAAGACGAACCCCTGGCGGGCGGCGTCTTTGGTGACGCGGCGGCCCGGGACGGATTCCGCGATGATGGCGTAGTCGGCGGGTTCGGAGGCGACGCGTTTGCTGTCGGAGTTGCCGACCGGACTGTAGGTATAGCCGCCGAACTCGAAATCGAAGTCGCCGCGGAACGCGATGCCGCCTCCGCCATAGGCGTTGCGGCTGTTGCCGAAACTGGAACCGCTGCCAAAGCCCTGTCCCTGACCTTGTCCCTGGCCTTGGCCTTGACCTTGACCCTGGCCCTGCTGGCCGGCGCGTTCGACGCCTTCGCGTCCCATTTGGGCGAGCTGGCGCATCATGTCCGACAGGCTGCCGCCCTGCCCCTGGCGTCCGCCCTGCATCCCGCCCTGCTGATTGCGCATGGCGCGGTTCTGCATCGCGGAGAAGAGGCGTTCGGCGGAAAGCGGCATGTTGATCCCCGCCATGCGGGCGAGGCTGTTCGCGCGGGAGGACAGCGAATCGGCGGCGTCCTGCAGCGCGGTCATCTGTTCGATGGCGCGGAGAAGCTGTTCCTTGGTCATGAACTGGCCTCCGCCGCCCTGGCCGCCGCCCTGCTGGCCCTGTTCGCCGCCCATTTCGCCGCCCTGACCCTGACTGCCCTGCGAGGCGCTCTGCTGCTGGTTTTCGGGGTTGGAATTGAGCGCTTCGAGGAGCTTGCGGAGATACTGCTCCGCTTCGACGGCGGTGAATTCATCGTCGTAACGCGCCCGCAGGGCCTTCATCATGAAGTCCTCGGCGTCCTTGTCCATCGCGATGGCGGCCTCCTGGATGTCGGCGAATTCCGGATCGACGTTGTAGATCCACTCGGAAAGCTTCAGATTGACGTCGTTCCGGTGGTTCATGGCGGACGTGTACGCCTGCTGCCCGAGGTCGGGGAGCTTGCGCACGACGGTCTTGTTCGTGTCGGTCAGCTGCGTGTGGAATCCCTGCATGTCGCGGGATGCCGTCTGGAGGAACGACAGGTCCTGACGCGCGACGTTGGTATCATTGTCTTCGACCGCCTTTTTGACCGCGTCGTAGGCGCGTTTGGCCTGGTCCATCGTGTGCGTGGCGTTCTCCTCCACCTCGTTCACGAGGTAGATCTCGTAGGACGGGACCTCGTAGGGTTCATCGTAGACGAGCCCGAGGCGGCCGGCCCTGCGGAGGCCGGAACCGGAACGCGGACGGCTCGCGCGCTCCGCCTCTTCCTTCGTGAGGCGGTCGCGGCTCTCCTCGACGGTCTTCTTGTCGAGCGCGTAAGCATCCTCGGTCAGGCGGTAGATCTCCTCGGCGGCGTCGAGGATCTTCTGCGGGTCCTCGGCAGCGCCGCCCCCCTGCGACAGGTCGCGGGAGAAATGCTCCATGGAGGTCTGGTCCATGTTTTTGTTCAGGGAGTCCATGGAACGGATGGCGTTCTGGTAGGCGTTCAGCTCGGCGTACTTCGTATCGAGCTGTTCCTCCATCGCCTGCATGTAGTCCTTCAGCTGCTGGAGCGTGGCGTCGACGGGCGGCATTTCGGGCGCGGCGTTCATGATGCCGATGTCGTACGCGCCGGAGAAATCGCCGTTCAGGATGGAGTCGATCATGCGTTCGAGTTCGAGCGACTGCCATTCGGCTGTAGCGGAGTCCACGCCGAAATCCAGGTAGCTGGACGGATTCGCGCGGAAGCGTTCGCTGTTGGCCTTCATCGCCTCCAGCTGGCTGCGGAAGACCGGGACCTGATCGGACGTCGGGGAATTCTCCAGCTGATGGCGGATGTCCTCCGCGATGCGGGCGTTCTCCGTGAACGGGATCACGTAGTCGTATTCGTGGGACAGGTTTTCGGCGATGTCGAAGAGGCGTTCGTAGGCCTCCTGCGCGGGGTCGCGGAGTTCGGAGTAGATGTCCTTCAGCTCCTCCTTGCGTTCCTCCATCTTCTCCAGGGTCTCCTCGACCTCGGCGAGCTTCTTGCGGATCTCCTTTTCCTTGCGTTTCTGGACGCGGTCGCGGATCTTCTTGAGCTCGGCGGGCGGGGCTTCCTTCTTGACCTTTTCGGGGTCGTTCTTGTGCGCCTCGCGTTTCGCCTCGTTTTCCTGCTTCTGCTTCATCGCCTCCTCCAGCGAATACCGGCTGTAGCGGATGAAGTCGAGCTGCCAGGCGGCGAAGAGCGCGGCGAGGTAGCAGAGGATCGTGGCGGTCCAGATGATGGCCGTGGTGCGGCCGGATTGCGGATTGCGTTTGCTGTTCATGCCATGTCCTCGCGATCAGTCCGTCGTCGTGCCGGGGACGTAGAACCGCGATTCGCGGTAGTCCCTCATGCGCACGTCGACCTTGTTCAAATGGTTGATCTGCAGTTTGTCGAGCATTTCGATCACGGTCTGGAACTCGACGTCGGGGTCGGCGTACAGCCGCACGTTGATCTCGCCGTCGCCCTGCATCCGCGCCAGGCTCTCCACGAACTTGTCAACGTCCGGCACGCTGCGGAAATCGGGCCGTCCGTCCTGCAGGCGGCGTTCCGCCGAATAATACCGCCCGTCCTTGCCGATCGCCAGGATCACACGGCGTGCGTCCATGCGTTCGGAAATGGTCACGGCGGGGTCTGGCACCTCGATGGGGATCTGCTTTTCCAGCTTCTTCATCATGGTGGTGACGAGGAAGAAGATCAGGAGTAGGAAGACGCAGTCGATCAGGGGCGACATTTCGAGCGTGACGTCATCGTCGTCTTTTTTGCGGATTCTCATGTTCGGTCAAATTCCGGTAATATTTCTGGATGGATTCGGACGGGTGTTTTCAGGATTAGACGGAACGAAGGCCCGGTTTCTTAGCGGGTCTTTGCAATTTTTTCGGACAAATCCGGCGTTTTTCCGGTCCGGCGGCCGGAAAACACTGAAACGAAAAGAGCGGGAGCTTGCTGCGGCTTCCGCTCTGTAGATTGCCTGAAGCGGCCGGAGTGGATCCTCCGGCAACCGGTCATTCTTCGGTCTTTTCGGCCTCGTCGTCCGCCTTGTCCGCTTCGCCTTCGGCGGGTTCGGGCTCGACGGATTCAAGCGCCTGCCAGGCACGCTGCTTTTCCATCTCCTCGGCGTTCGGGAACGCGGAGATGAAGCCGTCGCCGGGCTTGGAGCCCGCGGGACGCGGTCCGCCGTTGAAGCCGAAGCCCTTCGCGTACTGTCCGGCGGTCACGGGGCCGACCGGCTGGTTCTGCGGATGGACGTCGGACTGACGGCCGCGGCGCTGCGAGAAGAGCCAGTTCCAGGTGTCCGGGTCGGCATAAGCCTTGTCCCAGCAGTTGTGGCCGACGCCGAAGTATTCGCGCAGATAGACGTTCTTGTTCTCGGCGGCCTTCATGGAGATATACATCCAGCGCGCCAGCTGGGGCGGCACGGTCACGTCGTCGGCGCCCTGGAAGATGAAGACCGGCAGATCGCGCATGAATTTCGCGCGGTTCGGGTCACCGCCGCCGCAGCACGGGATGCCGGCGGCGAAGATGTCGGTGCCGTAACGGGCCAGGAGGTCCCAGCAGCCGTAGCCGCCCATGGAGAGGCCGGTCACGTAAACGCGCTTCTTGTCGGCGTTGAACTCTTCGATCTTCTTCTCGATCAGCACGGGGATCATGCCGAGCGCCTGATAGGGTTCCTCCATCAGGTCGCCCATCGCGCCGCCGCGGTGAAGCGGGGCCCAGACCTGATCGCTCGGGCACTGCGGAGCAAGCACGACGACCTTGCGGCCGCCGTCGCGCATCTGCTTGACGATCTCGGGCAGACCGATCGCGAGCTGCGCGAGATTATCCTCGCCGCGTTCACCGAACCCGTGCAGGAAGACCAGGATCGCGAACTTGCCTTCCAGGTCCGCATTGTACACGCCCTGGCAGTAACGCAGTTCACCGTTGCAGTTCGTCAGCACCTCCTGCGTCATTTCGAAGTCTTCCAGAAGGCGCTTCTGGTTGGCGAATCTCTGCGCGGTCTGCTCGGACGGTTCCTCCATCGGAGCGATGACGGCGGATTCGATGGCGGGATCGGACGAACATGCGGCGCCGACCGCCGCGAGGGCGGCACAGCCGAGCACAAGCAAATGTTTCTTCATAAACGGGTCCTTTCGGTTTTTGGTATTGTCTTTCGATAGAAATATACTGCTTTTCCCGCGAAAATCAATTCCCTTGTCCTTTTTTTTCCTGTTTTTCAGTCTTTTCTCCCGTTTCCCGCGGTTTTCCCCGCCTCCCGCATTTGAAATACGGCTTTTTTGTGCTATTTTTTACCGAATAAAAGATAGAACCTCTCTGCACGAAAGCTTTCCGCCATGAATCTGTACCGGCGCATCAAACGCAACATCTTCGAGATCATTCAGCCGTCCGCGGACGTGTCCCAGGCACGCCTCGCCAGCAGGATCTTCGACTCCGTCATCATGACGCTGATCGTCTTCAGCGTCCTCTCCGTATTCATCTGCACGTTCAAGATCCCGGACTGGCTCTTCAGAATCCTGATCCGCGTCGAGTTCGTCTCCATCATCATCTTCACGATCGAATACGCCCTGCGCATATGGACCGCCAACTTCCTTTATCCGGAGCTCAACCCCATTCGCGCCCGCATCCGCTACATCACCTCGCCCATGGCGATCATCGACCTCATTTCGATCCTGCCGTTCCTCGTGCCCGTGCTGCACACCTACAACCTGGTCGGCGTCCGGGTGTTCCGCCTGGTCCGTCTGCTCCGCATCTTCAAACTGAACCGTTACTCCGACGCCCTGGCGGCCATCGGCGACGTCTTCCGCCGCAAGTCCCAGCAGATGATCGCCTCCACGTTCTTCGTCTTCATCATCCTCATCCTCGCCTCGCTCCTCATCTATTACGCCGAACATGACGCCCAGCCGGAGCAGTTCGCAAACGCCTTCTCCGGCCTCTGGTGGGCCGTCGCCACGCTCACCACGGTCGGCTACGGCGACATTTACCCGATCACCCCGCTCGGACGCGTCCTCGGCGCGATCATCGCCATCCTCGGCATCGGCGTGGTGGCCGTCCCCACAAGCATCCTCAGCGCCGGATTCATGGGAATGCTCGAAAAGGAGACCGCCGAAGAGAATGAGGCCGGGAAAACGAAGAAGCAGGATATCCCCGCCGGAACGCCCGAAACACATGCCCATCCGGCCGAATCCGCCGATGCGACATTCGAACCGCCGCAATACTGCCCCCACTGCGGCAAGAAGCTCTTCCCGTAATCTTGTTTTTCCGCCTCGGACATGCAGAACGAAGGAACAAATGTCCCGACCGGGGAAAAACGCACGGCGAAAAGCTGCTGTCTCCTGGCACTCGCCGTCTGCCTCGCCTTGTTCCTCCTCATCCTGACGGCTCTCGCCGGCATCATCATCGCGGACACCATCCAGCTCAGAGGCGAGGATTTCACTTTGGAGCGGCGGGCGGAGCGCTACAAGGTCGCGGCGCAGTTCATCTGGGTGGACTTCACAAGATGGGTCTCCGGGCGTTTTTCGGACGCTCCGCCGCCAGAGAATGACCAGCCGACGGAGAACGAATCGCCGACGGAGAACAAACAGACGTCCGAGAACGAACCGCCGCTTGAGAACGACCAATCCTTCTGAACTCACTCTGCGGTTTTTGAACGGAATCCGATCCCCGCGGGGTTGTTTTTCCGCGAAAACGGTGGTATTGTATTCAGAGTAAAAAAAGTGACATGCCGCTCCTGCCGCATCGACGGGGCAGGATCACGCGGAACGGAGGAGTTTGAACATGAAAGAGACCATTTTGGGACTGCTGATCCCGTTCGCGGGGACGATCGCCGGGGCGGGCTGCGTGTTTTTTCAGAAACGGGAGCCGGGCGAGACTTCCCAGCGCGCCATGACCGGATTCGCCGCCGGCGTGATGGTGGCGGCGTCCGTGTGGAGTCTGCTGATCCCCGCCATGGAGCAGTCCGCTCAGCTCGGGAGATGGGCGTTCGCGCCCGCCGTGACGGGATTTCTGGTCGGCATGGCATTTCTTCTGCTGCTGGACCGCATAACGCCGCACCTGCACCGGAACACCGACCTCGCGGAGGGGCCGCGGAGCCGCCTCACGCGTTCCGTCAAGCTCTCGCTGGCGGTCACCCTGCACAACATCCCGGAGGGAATGGCAGTCGGCGCGGTCTACGCCGGGATGCTCACCGGAAACCACGAGATCTCGGCCGGAGGAGCGCTGGCGCTCTCCATCGGCATCGCCATTCAGAATTTCCCCGAGGGGGCGATCCTCTCCATGCCGCTTCATAACAGCGGGACCGGCAAAGGGAAGGCGTTCCTGCTGGGCGCGCTGTCCGGCGCGGTGGAACCCGTGTTCGGGGCGCTGACAGTGCTTGCTGCGGAGCTCGTCACGCCCGCCATGCCCGGCCTGCTCAGTTTCGCGGCGGGCGCCATGCTCTACGTGGTGGTCGAGGAGCTGATCCCGGAAATGTCCGCCGGGAAGCATTCGAACGTGGGCGTGATCTCGTTCGCCGTCGGGTTCGCGCTGATGATGGCGCTGGACGTAGCGCTGGGGTGACAGCCCGAAGTCGCGGCAGGAAAGACCTTACTGCATCTTCAGGAGGGCGTCGCGGCCGGTCATGCCGGGATGGACGCCGAGCGCTTCCGCGGCGGGGGAGACCGCCTTCACGGCCGCGTTCAGCATGTCGTCGTAATTCGCGACGCCGGAGACGACGGCGAGAGCGTCCCCGACCTTCGCAGCGGTTTCGGCAGAAATATAGCCGCATCCGAGCAGGCCGCGCGCCGCGCGGATGACCAGGATCTTCGTGTTCTGCGTGGCGAAGGTGACCGCGTCGAGATCGTTTCCATTAAGCTGTACGGTATCCATTTTTCAAGACCTTTCCTGTTGGGGTTACGATATCAATATACCCCGGAACGACCAAATATCAAAAGGATTTCAGTTCATTTTTTGCCGGTTTTTGCCGTTTTCGATGTCTTTTTTTTCGCGGCGGCTTTCTTCACGGGCTTCGCCGCGGCGAGTTCCGCCTCGACCGCCTCCCTGCGCGGTTCCGGGAACGTCTTTTCGTCCAGGATGCGCTTGTAGTAGAACTTGGCGGTATAGAGCGCGGCGGCGGGATTGTGCCCGAGCACGCGGTCCTTCACGATGAACGTCGTGGCGGGCGCCTTGCTGTGGCGCGTGAAAATGGCGTCGTGGCCCACGCACAGCCCGACCAGCACGTTCAGCTGGGAGCCCCACTCGTTGAGGATCTGCGCCTGAAGCGCGGGATTGCAGCAGGCTTCGTTGCAGCCGGGGCAGACCTTCAGGCCATCCGGGATGCCGAGCTGAGTCTTGTCGACCGCGCCGACCTTGCAGATCACGGTCTTCGTCTCGATCCCGGCGGTGCGGACGATCTTCGCGTAGAGCGAAGCTTCGTCGAGCAGCCCGATGCAGCTGGCGATGCCGAGCTTCTTCACGCCGAGCTTTTTCGCAAACCGGATGGTCTCCTCAAGTCTGGTCAGACGGCCGTAGTATTCGCCCTCGATCTCGGCGGCGGCGCGGGCGAGCCTGCCGTCGGTGGTGTTCGAGGCGTAGAACTTGCGGGTGCGTTCGAGCGCGTCGGGATATTGTTCGGTGAGGCAGAACGCGGGGAACGTCTTGTCCTTACGGTAACAGTTCCGCACGGAGCATTCCGAGCAGCTGAGGTTGCAGTCTTGTTTCTTGGCCATATTCAAAGTCTCCTGAAGTAAAATGAGTTCATTTGTTGCGTGGTCGACGCCGCGCTCAGATGCCGTTTCCGGCGAGGAAGAGGTTTTTCCTGTTCAGTTTTTCGTTCATGTCGGACCGGTAGATCTCCATGATCTTCTTCTGAAGCGAAATGACGGACTCCTGTTCGAAAAGTTTTTCCCGGGAGATCTGGCGGGACACGGGGTTCCGTTCCAGCGCAATGACGCGTCCGGGCGAACTGCCGAGCACGGCGATCTCCGTGCCGAGGTAAAGAGCTTCGTCCACGTCGTGCGTCACGAACACCACGGTCCGCTGCCCGCCCGCATCCGCGTGAAGCGTCCGCACGAGGTCTTGCAGCATCGCGCGGTTCACGGGGTCAAGCGCGCCGAACGGCTCGTCCATGAGCAGGATCCTGCTCGGGACGGCGATTGCTCTGGCGATGGCGGCGCGCTGTCTCATGCCGCCGGAAAGTGCGGCCGGGTACTGGTTGAACACGCCACCCAGACCGACCATTTCCAGGTAAGATTCCGCGAGGTTGCGGATCTCCGCCTTGCTCTTCTGCGGATAGGACGCCGCCAGCGCGAGCATCAGGTTCTTCCCTGTGGTCATCCACGGAAACAGCGAGTAGTCCTGAAACACCACGGAGCATGCCGGTTCCGGACCGTCGACCGGCTTGCCGTCCACGAGGACGTCCCCGGAGGTCGCCTTCAGCAACCCGGCGATGATGCGCAGCAGCGTGGACTTGCCGCAGCCGGACTGTCCGAGCAGGCACAGGAATGCGCCGTCCTGGATGGAAAGGCTGATCCGGTCGAGCACGATCTTCGCCTGAAATGCGATGGAAATGTCTTTGCATTGGATCATTGCGCGGTCTCCTTGTAGCGCAGGATGCGCTTTTCGATGCGCTTGAACCCGGCGGAGACCGCCGTGATCACAAGCCCGATGAAAATGATGCCGACGATGACCCGCGCGTAGTCGCCGAAATCGGCGCGGTCCTTCACGTACCACCCGAGCCCTTCCGTCGCGCCAATCAGCTCGGCCGCCGTCAGCAGAAGGAAGCTGAAGACCAGGCTCAGAGACGCGCCGGTCAGGATGGACGGCATGGCGCCGGGGAGCAGCACACGGAAGATGAACGTGCCGCGTTTCAGATGGAGCATGCGGGCGGAATCGAGCAGCGTTTCCGGGATGTTCACGACGCCGGCGACGGTGTTCGCGAAGACCGGCCAGAACGCGCCGGACCAGATCACGAAGATCGAGGCGGCGCTGAAGCTCGGCAGCAGCCGGATGGCGTACGGGATGTACACGATCGGCGGGATCACGCTCAGGACCTTGCTGAACGGTTCCGCGGCGTTGCGGAGGCGCCGGGAACTGCCGACTACGAGCCCGCCCGGGATCGCGGTCGCGAGCGACAGCAGGTACGCGCTTCCCAGCAGGTAGAGCGAAGAGACCATGCCGTGCGCCATGTCCTTCAGCTCGCTGAAGAACTGACGCAGGACGGTGTCCGGGGCCGGGAAGTACACCGGATCGAGCAGCGGCCGGTTGGACGTGACGAGCTGCCACGCCAGCAGGAAGCCCTCCAGCACGGCGGCCACGTCCACGACCGCGGTCCGCCGGTCCTTGTCCCACACGAGCAGGGCGCGGACCAGGGCGGCGGCGGGGATCAAGACGCCCGCGGCGGCTGCGAACCAGTCGTGTTTCCACAGCGCCGCGGCGGTCAGAGCGATGAATTCAATGACGAGGAGGATTTTCAAGTTTCCACCTGCACGGGAATCTTTGGGGAGAGTTTCGAAGCTGAATGTGCGGTCCTCAGTTGTTCGCCTTGAAAAAGGCGTCCATTTCTTTGTAAATCGGGTCGTCGGGGTAGCGTTTCAGGACCTCGTCGAGGGCTTCCCGGTAGATCGTGGGGTCGATGTGGTCGTCGATGTGGACCTCGTTCTCCGGGAGATAGTCGATCTCCTTCATGGTCTCCCAGAAGTCGATCGTGCCCTTCTTCAGCGGGTCCGGGTTGGACGTGAAGGTCCTGTTCGTGTAGGTGTCGGCCTTCAGCAGTTCGGGGTCCAGCTTGAACGCCTTCGCGAAAATCTTGATGGTCTCCTCCTCGTTCTCGCGGTAGAACTTGTACGCGCGGATCTCGCCGATGAGGTAGCGGCGGTAGATGTCGCGTTTCTTCTGAAGGTCGGGCGTGTTGGCGATCAGGCGGCAGCAGGTGTAGTCCGGCTGGAAGTCGGCAATGTAGTTCGAGACTTCGAGCCCGAAGTTCTTCTTCGCGAGGGAGAAATGCGGGCTGAACACGATGCCGGCGTCCACGGCGCCCTTGTTGACGGCTTCCACGACGGCGCTCTGGCCGCCGAATTCGATGATCTCCAGGTCCTTGTTCGGGTCGATCCCGGCCTTCTTCAGCGCGCCGCGGAAGATCACGTCGCCGGTGGAAAGCTTGCCGAGGCCGACCTTCTTGCCCTTGAAATTGCTCAGGTCTTTGAATTTGTCAAGATTTTCGGGCTTCACGATGATCGCCTGGCCGCCGATCATCATGCCGCCGAAGATCGTGAAGTCGACGCCGCGGGCGATGAACAGCAGCGGAGCCGCCGTGCCGAACGTGCCGACGTCAAGCTTCTGCGCCTGGACGGCGGAGCAGCCCTCGGCGGTCGTATTGAACTGGAAGAGCTCGACGTCGAGCCCCTCTTCGTCGAAATAGCCCAGGTCTTTCGCGATGAAGTGCAGGCCGTGCGCGGGTTCGGCCAGGTAGCCAACGCGGACCTTGTCCTTGGGTGTTCCGCTTTCCTTGCCGCAACCGGTGAGGAAAGCGGCGGAAAGAACTCCGGCGGCGAGCAGGGGAAGGAAGGTATGTTTGATGTCCATAGTTAATGTCTCCCTATATGGTAGTATTTTGTTTTTAAGAAAAGCCGCGGACGGACAGAATCGCATCCGCGGCAAATGAGCTGTAAAACGCAAGATTATTCGATCGTGGCGGAGTCGAGGCCGAACTGCTCGAACCCGAGGTTGGTGATCGGGTGTTCGATGCCGCGGGTCAGGCCGTCGTCGACGTCCTTGAGCTCATCCTTGAGCTCGTCGGAAATGTTGTCGAACGGGGTAGCCAGTTCGGCGTGAACGGTGAGGACAAGCTCGGTCTCGCGGGCGGATTCGGACTCGCTGGAGAACGCCCAGCCGAGGACCGGGATGTCCTTCAGGATCGGGATGCCGGACACGCTGCGGACGATCTGCTTGCGCTTGATGCCGCCGATCACGAAATCGCGGGCTTCATAGCCGAGATGGACTTCCGTCTCGAATTTGGACTCGCTGAGTCGCGGGGTGCCGTCGCTGTTCCAGCCGAGGAGACTCACGCCGGAGACCTTCACGGGGAGAATGGACGCCTTGCCGGTCACGATCGGGGTGACTTCGAAATTGAATTTGAAGCCTTCGGACGCCTTCGTGTTCTGGCGGTTGCCGTGTTCGAGCGGGAGGTCGGCGTCGTCGGGCAGTTTCGGCTTGCCGTCGAGCACGATGCCGTTGTTGATGGAGGTGTCTTCGATGGGGTCTTCTTCCTCATAGAACAGGCCGGAGCCGACCGAGATTTCGGATTTGCGGCGATTCTTCGCCGTGATGACGCCCTGCGTGACGACTTTCGCGCGTCCGGTGGAGGTCAGGAAATCGAAATACTTGGTGTTCCACTTCGGGTTGAAGTTGAAGAAGTCGGTGCGGCTGCTGTGGGAGCCGTTGATGCCGCCCGCGAAGGTGGTCGCCCAGTTGTTGCGGTAGCGGCCGCCGGCGGAGAAGAAGTCGAGGCCGTCGTTGTTCTTCCAGCTCTGGAAGTCGACGCCGAGCTTGTCGTCGTTCTCTGTGCTGATCTCGTAGAGTTCATAGGACAGGCGGATTTCGGGCATCGGCTTGTCGTACTGTTCGAGCTGTTCCTTGATGGCGTTCCAGCTCCAGAAGGGAGCCGCGACGAACAGTGCGTTCAGGCCGCCGTCAACGATCAGATTGTCCACGCCGTGCGTGAACTCGACGTCGTTGCCGGACGCGCCGACGTTCTTCACCATTTCGCGGAGGTTGGCTGCGGCGTTCACCTTCGGGAAGTAGATGAAGCGTGCCTTGCCACTGGTATAGAGCATGCCGGGCTGGTCGAGCTCGGCGATGATCTCGTCGATGCTGTCGCCCTTGCCATTGTTCTCGAAGCGGTAGTCTTCAGCGGAAACCAGCACCACGCCGCGGCCGTCATTGAACTTGACGGCGTCGACCTGGACCGGACTCTCGTTGATCTGGACGCCCTTCACGACGTTCAGCAGGTAGCCGCGGATCGAGTACGGATTGGCGTTTTTGAGTTCGTACAGCTTCGTGACAACGAACGGATCGGAGTTGCCGCGGATGAAGTGGATGGCTTCTTCGCCGTCCTTCACGTCCACGCGTATCTGGGTCTGGACCGTGCTGCTGCCGTAACCGGCAGTCGGATTGTTGTTGCCGGCGTTCGTGCCGCCGGGGATGCCGTGCGGGATGACGTCAATGGTCTGATCCTGGGCGGACAGGGAGAGGGCCGTGGCGGAAATCGCGGCTGCGAGGAGGGATTTCAGAAAGATGTTCATGATTCACGTTCCTTTCTGCTCAGAGGCTGTTGACATTAGCATTCGCGCCGGGTTCGGCTTCGGATTCCGCCGCAGCTTCTTCATCGGGGTCGGGTACGGGGGCGGATTCAAGTTCGACGGGAGCGATGTGGCCGTCCGGGTGGATGAGCGAAGCCTGGGCTGTCACGACGATGTAGGTGCGCTCCTTGATGCTGGTGGTGGTGCCGAACAGGTATTTCAGCACGGGGACCTTCACCAGGAACGGGATGCCGATGGTCTGCTCGACATCGTTTTCCTTGACGTAGCTGGCGAGGAGCTTTTCGGTCTTGAATCCGAGGGTAAGTTCGCCGCCGACTGTGGAGGAGTCGCCGAGCTCGTCGCCGCGGTTGCTGCGCTCAGTCACACTCTTCGACACGAGCTTGTAGGCGAACACCACGCCGCCGTTGTTCTTCTCGTAAAATTCCTGCGTGGACGGGATTTCGCCCTTCGACTCGATCTCCTCCTCGGAAGCGCCGAAGCAGATGACCGGGTTGATGACGGAGAGGGTAATGCTGCTGTCGCCGCCCGTGACCACGCTGCTGCGGTCGTTGTCGTCCTTCGTGATGTTTTCGTAGCCCGGCGTGAGCTGGGCCGTGTAGACCTTCGGCAGATGCGTGTTCAGCGCGGGCAGATCGTAGACCGGCGTGTTGATGAACGTGAGGTCGGCCTGCGCGGCCAACTTGGCGTTGCCGGACTGCTGGAGCAGGCGGACGAAGCTGAGATCGAACTTCGGCGCGGTGAAGAATCCGCCGTAGCCCCAGGAGGAGGAGAAGTCCTTCGTGAGGTCGACCAGCTGGGACACCCCGCCGATCACGTCGAAGACGGCTTCGGAGGAGAAGATCTTGCCGGTGTCGAACCCGGCGCAGAAGATGTCGAGGCCGGGGCCGTTCTTCCAGGCCAGATAGTCCACGCCGATGTCGCGCAGCTTGCTTTCGCGGATTTCATAGTAGTTGAGGTGAAGCTCCACCTGCGGGAGAGGACGGTCCAGGTACTTGACCCAGGAGAGAGCCGCCAGAGCAGCGCCCTTGTCGTCTTTCCAATAGATGGTGTTCGTGTCCTCGTTCAGGTACATCATTCCTTCGGGGGTCTTCAGACCTTCGTTGATGATGCGGACGATGTCGGCGGCGGCGCGGTAGTTCGGCGTGTAGGTGATGCGCGTGATGCCCGTGCCTTCGATGATGGAGCCGTTGGCGTCTTCCTTGCCCGGCTTGTCAAGGCCGGCGATCAGCTCGTCCACATAGGGCAGAAAATCTTCGCCGGTCGAAACGAGGAGGTATTTCTTGTTGTTTTCGTAGTTGTTCACGCGCTCGACCTGCGAACGGTCACTGTAACGTTTGACCGCGGCGAGGATGAACGGACGGATATCGGTCGGTTTCGTGTATTTCAGCTCATAAAGTTTGCTGGCGTAACGGACCTGCGCGTCGTCCTGAAGCAGCTTGATGGTGCGGACGTCCTTCGCCGGTTCCTGTGCGGACAGCTGGGAGGCACCTGCGATGCCTGCGCCCAGCAGGAGCGCGAGTAAACGTTTGTAGTTGGTCATGGGGGATTTCCTTCGTTGGTTGGAGAGGTGGGGGAATGTGGAGGAGTTGGGGATTGCTGCGCCCGATGACGGAACATGTCCAGGGGGACCATGTATGCCGGGGCAAACGGACTCCGCAGAGATTTCTGCCGAGGTCCGATTCTGCTTAACAGGTCTGGGAAGACCGGTCGCGGCGGGCCATGAGACGCAAACTCGTACAAAGGGGTTTCATGGTTGTGTCGCTTTCACCTGTAGGTTGTGCCGGACCGGTCTCGCGCGGCTGGATTCGGCCGCGGACCGTTCCGGGATGGTTGGAACATTTCTTTTGCCTAATACACCACCAAATTGATAATGTATCAACAAGACGAAACAAAAGTGAGTGAAACTTGTTCACCTGACGATATTACTATACACCCTCTTCCGTATTTTGTCAAGCGAAACAACGATTAATTTGGTAGATTTTTCGCAAAAACGCCTGTTTGAGCTCAGTTTCACCTGTGCATGCCGGACATTTCAGGCTCTGCGGGCTCCCGTTGCACGAACTTCATCCAACAGCTTTGAGATGACTGCAAAAAGGAGTTCGCACACCTGTCCCGGTCGAACACGCCGACCACGACGGGGCGAATAAAAAACCAATTGAACGGAAGCGGAAAAGCGGGCAGAAAAAAACACGACCATTCCGGTCAAAAAAAGAAAAGAAAAAGGAGACGGCATCTGCACGATACGGACCGTTTCGGATCCGGTGCAGGGCGGAAATCTCAGCATTTCATACTTCAGGGCATCTCTATTAATTGCCGCATATTTCCGGAATCAACCTTGAAAGAGGTCCTCGCGCGGGATATATTATTGTAACCTCGGAACAGCACAGGAGACAAAAAATGGTGAATGGCTTTTTTGACGTA
>JAEEQO010000259.1 GCA_016285335.1 Victivallales bacterium
GAGCGTCTGGAGCTTGTCCTGAATGTCGAGCGCGGAGAAGATGTCGTCCGTGTAGCCGACGGGCAGGTGGGAGCTGTTCGTGTAGTACGGGGTGTCGTCGTCGCCCTTGGAGGCCGTGATGATCTCCGGGAAGCGCTTGCGGTCGTGCTTGGCGAGGCGGTACGCGGTGGATTCGGCGGGCGTGGCCTCGAGGTTGTAGAGGTCGCCGTACTTCTCCTGGTAGTCGGAGAGGCGTTCGCGCATGTGGTTGAGCACGGCGGCGGTGAAGTCCTGCGCGGCGGCGTCGGTCAGGTCGCGGCGGATCCACTTCGCGTTCAGGCACGCTTCGTTCATGCCGACGAGGCCGATGGTGGAGAAGTGGTTGTCGAACTTGCCGAGGTAGCGCTTCGTGTACGGATAGAGGCCGCCTTCGAGGAGACGCGTAATGACCTCGCGTTTGACCTTCAGCGAACGTGCGGCGACGTCCATCATGTGGTCGAGGCGCTTGTAGAAGTCGGCCTCGTCCGCGGCGAGGTAGGCGATGCGCGGCATGTTGATGGTCACGACGCCGATGCTGCCGGTGCTTTCGCCGCTGCCGAAGAAGCCGCCGGATTTCTTGCGGAGTTCGCGGAGGTCGAGGCGGAGGCGGCAGCACATGCTTCGGATGTCGCTCGGCTCCATGTCGCTGTTCACATAGTTGGAGAAATACGGCGTGCCGTACTTGGAGGTCATTTCGAAGAGCAGGCGGTTGTTCTCGGTCTCGCTCCAGTCGAAGTCGCGCGTGATGGAGTAGGTCGGGATCGGGTACTGGAAGCCGCGGCCGTTGGCGTCGCCCTCGATCATGGTCTCGATGAACGCCTTGTTGATGAGGTCCATTTCCGCCTTGCAGTCCTTGTACTTGAACGGCATTTCCTTGCCGCCGACGATGGCGGGGAGCTCGGCGAGGTCGTTCGGCACGGTCCAGTCGAGCGTGATGTTGGAGAACGGCGCCTGCGTGCCCCAGCGGGACGGCGTGTTCACGCCGAAGATGAACGACTCGATGCACTTCTTGACCTGGTCGTAGGTGAGGTTGTCGGCCTTCACGAACGGCGCGAGGTAGGTATCGAAGGAGGAGAACGCCTGTGCGCCCGCCCATTCGTTCTGCATGATGCCGAGGAAGTTCACCATCTGGTTGCAGAGGGTGGCGAGGTGGGACGCGGGGGCGCTGGTGATCTTGCCGGGGACGCCGCCGAGGCCTTCCTGGATAAGCTGCTTGAGCGACCAGCCGGCGCAGTAGCCGGTGAGCATGGAGAGGTCGTGCAGGTGGATGTCGGCGTTGCGGTGCGCGTTCGCGATCTCGTCGTCGTAGATCTCGGAGAGCCAGTAGTTTGCGGTGAGCGCGCCGGAGTTGGAGAGGATGAGGCCGCCGACGGAGTAGGTGACGGTGGAGTTTTCCTTCACGCGCCAGTCGTTGACTTTCAGGTAGTCGTTGATGGTGGTCTTGAAGTCGATGATCGTGTTCGCGGTGTTGCGCAGTTTTTCACGCTGGCGGCGGTACAGGATGTACGCCTTTGCGACGTCGGCGTAACCGGCCTGCACGAGCACGGATTCCACGCAGTCCTGAATGTCTTCGACGGCGATCAGCCCTTCCTTGATCTTCGGCTCGAATTCGGCGGTGACTTTCAGCGCGAGAAAGTCGATGACGGACGGATGATAGTTCTTCTCCTGCGCTTCGAAAGCCAGCTTGATCGCATCTGAGATCTTCGTGATGTCGAAGTCGATGACTTTGCCGTTGCGTTTTTGGACTTGATACATTTTTTTGACCTTTTCTTTTTGAAATGTTTATTAATAAAAAATGGTTAGGAATTCGTTTCGGGGGATTCCGCGGTGTCGACGCCGCGGAGCTGCGCGTTCGGGATGAACTTGCGGACGGCCTCCAGCGCACGCGCCATTTCGTCGTCCGGCATTGCGCTCAAACCCGCTCCGAGCAGGTCGCCGGAATCCTTGAACTTCTGGAGGAAGTAGTGCGGCGCTCCGGCGTGCTCGCGGGCGATCTCGGCGAGGTCGTCCGCGGTGTGAAACTGGCGGACGACGGTCGTGCGGAGCTCGTAATAATCCAGCGGGGCGGATTTGAGGCATGCCGCGCTCTCTTTCACGCGGTCCGCCATGCCGGTCACGCCGGTCGTCTCGTCGTACTTCGCGTACGTGTTCTTCACGTCCATCGCCACGGCGTCCACCAGGCGGCGCTCAATCACGTCCTTCAGACGGTCCGGGAACGAACCGTTCGTGTCGAG
Organism: Victivallales bacterium; assembly: GCA_016285335.1. The sequence continues at coordinate 2,253 of JAEEQO010000259.1, forward strand.
CTTGATCATGAGCTTGTACGACCTCAGAAGCTCCAGCAGGTCGGCGAGGTCGGGCCGCATCATCGGTTCGCCGCCCGTGATGCATGCGCCGTCCAGGATCTTCCCTCGCTTCGACAGGAAATCCTTCAGCTCGTCGAACGTGATCATCGCGGATTCCGCTTCCGGCACGACCACGAGCGAGGCGTTGTGGCAGAACGGACATCTGAAGTTGCATCCGTGCAGAAATATGGTGCACGCGACCTTGCCGGGATAGTCCAGCAAAGTCAGTTTCTGCAGTCCGAAACGGGAGTCGGCGTTCATTTGAGCGTGGAAAAGGTTGGTGACGGTGGTAATTGAGGGAAAACCACAACATCTTGTGGTATTGCGGCATAATATACTACAAGGTGTAGAAAAATACAACAGGCAAACGAAAAATGCACAAAAGATTTATTTTTCATGAAAAATGTTGCAATCCGTGTGCCGAAAAGCCCCCTTTTCAAGCCGGGAAAAACAATCGTTTCTTATTGGTAATCAGTAAAATAAAAAACAATG
>JAEEQO010000057.1 GCA_016285335.1 Victivallales bacterium
TCTTTCGTTCGGCGTCGGGAGAGGCGTCACTCGATCTCGACGTCCTTTGTCTGCGGGAAGACAGGGATTTCGAACACCTCGGACTTCGTCTGGAGCGTGTTCAGGCCGATCTGGGCGCAAAGCGCAATGGTGTAGCGTGCCTGGCGTCTGGGCGGCTCGACGTGTTCCAGAAACGTCAGCGGCACGTCGATCACGGCGCTGTTGTTCGGCTGGAGGATGAGCGTGGAGCGGCGCGGATGGGATTTCTGCCGGATCTTCTCGCCGGGTTTTACATCCGGCCACGCCAGGTTCCAGGCGTCTTCCGGGATCTCGCCGGATTTGCCGGGCTCGCAGAACGCGTAGTACAGGCGGATGTTGTCGGTCTCGTTCATGTACCATTCGTTGACGGTGACGACCGAGACGTCCTGGTTCTTGAGCAGGAACGTCATCGACTGGTCCGGTGCGCCGAGCTTGTAGTCGAGGCGGAGATACCCGTGCTCCAGCGACATCTTCGCCGTGATCTTCTGGAAATACTTCGCCTCGTCGAGTCCCTGCTGCACGTTCTGCTCGGCGGAACATGCCCCGAGCACAAACGCCGCGCCCAGAGCCCAAAACATTCTCATCGTTTTTTTCATGTGCCGGTGACCTCTTCCGGGATACGGTCCCCGTACGGGACGGAGGGCCGCCTGTCTTGTTCGGAGCGTGTCAGCCGCGCGGAGCCGTGGCGCCGGATTCGAGGGCGTCGCGGACGTCGTCGTTCACGCCGGTGTACTTCGGGTTGCCGGGCATGATGCCGCGGTTCGACTGCTTGATGAAGTTCACGAAATGCTCGACTTCCGGGCAATCCGTGATGGTCTTGCTGATCTGCTCCAGCGCATGCGGACTGTTCAGCCCCTCGAAGAAGAAGATCTTGATCGCGCGGCGGATCGCCAGGCGGGTGGCCGGACTGAAGTTCGCGCGGCGCATGCCGATCGTGTTCGGACCGCAGACGAAACTGGTTTCGCGAAGCATGCAGAAGGGCGGGACGTCCTGCCCGATCTTGGAGGTCGGGGCGATCATCGCGAGCGAGCCGATGCGGCAGAACTGGTGGACCAGGACGAATCCGCTCATGACCGCGCCGTCGCCGACATGCACGTGGCCGGAGAGCTGCGTGTGGTTCGCGATGGTCGCGTGGTCGCCGATCACGACGTCGTGCGCCACATGCACGAACGCCATCAGCAGCACGTAGTTGCCGACGACGGTCTTCAGCTGTTCGAACGGCGGGCGGTGGATCGTGACGAATTCGCGGATGACCGTGTGGTGTCCGATCTCGCAGTAGGAGACGAGGCCGCGGTAGAACCTGTGGTCCTGCGGTTCCGCGCCGACCAGTGCGTTCATGTAGATGCAGCAGTCGGATCCGATGGTGGTGTAGCGGCAGATCTTGACGTGGGCGTCGATATAGCAGTTGTCGCCGATCTTCACATTGTCTTCGATGACGGCGTAAGGCCCGATCTCGACATTTTTGCCGATCTGGGCGTCGGGAGAGACGATTGCGGTAGGGTGAATCATGACAATTCCTTTCGGGTTCGGGAAAAAACTTCGTTCATAATATACCCCGCCGACCTCCGCTTATCAAGCGCGTTTCTTAATATTTAAAGCAAATTTCTTCGTGTCGGGCGGCGCGGCGCTGCCGGAATCACATCCGCTTGAAGCGCGAGGGCTCTGCCCGGAAGGCCGCCAGGAACGGGAACAGGAACGGCGGACAGACGGCGAAATACGGCAGGAAGCCCAGGAAGACCACCCACGGGAGCAGACGGCGGTGTTTCAGGAGCGACGCCACAGGGGCGACGGCGAAGAGCAGCAGCGGGGCCGCGGTCCACAGCATCAGGCGTTTCAAATCCGTGCAGACCGCCGGGACGAACGGCGACCAGTCGAATTTGAGGATAGCGGGAAGCAGGCACAGCATCAGGACCGCCGTCGCTGCCGCGCCCATCACGCGGAATTTGTTCCCGCGCTGGAGCAGCAGTCCCGCCAGCGCGGGGACCATCCACCAGATGTTCAGCGGCATCAGCAGAGCCGTCGCCCAGCAGAAGAACATCGCCGTGATGAAAAAAAGCACGAACCCGCAGGCCGCGAATTTGAGGTAGAAAAACATCTGGAGGCAGAAACCCGCCAGAGCAAGCGACGCGGGGTCGGCGTACGGGAACATCAGGTCCAGTCCCAGTCCGCGGTAGACCGTCAGGTTCAGCGCCCCCAGCATCGCGTCGTTCGCGCCCGTCATGATGAGCTCGATCAGGCCGTCGGACGAGGCGGGCAGGAAAAAACCGAGCGCGGCCGTGGACAGGAGGCTCCACAGAAACGCCAGTTTCCACGGCTGGTACAGGCGGGCCGTCAGGTACACCAGCCCGGCGGCCGCCACGTATCCGAGGCGCGACGGCGCGAGCGAATCCCCCGAGCCGATGGCCGCGGAAAGAAGCTCGACGGGCAGCACGGCGGCGAGCATGGACAGCAGGAATGCGCCCTGCGCGTATTTCACATGCCGCACGTGTTCCTCGTCGACGTCGGACAGCGAGGCGACCCGCTTCCGGATCCGCCTTACGCTGCGGAACCGCCATTCGTAGGCGGTCCAGATCGACAGCAGGCCGTCGCGGAACCGGATCTTCTTGCCGTCCTCCGGCTTGCGCGGATAGTACGAGATCGGCACCTCGTAGGGGTGGATGCCGAGGCGGAGAAGTTTCGCCGTGATCTCCGGCTCCCACTCGAACCCGTCGCCCTCCAGGTCGTCGACCATCGCCCGGATCAGGCATCCGCGGAAGGTCTTGTAGCACGTGGCTTCGTCCGTGAGGTTGGCGTTGAACAGCAGGTCGACGAGAAACGTGAGGCTGAGCGCCCCCAGGTAGAACCCGGGCGACGAATAGATGCGGTTGCGGTTGCTTTCCTCGCGGGAACCGTACACCACCTCGCATTCTCCGCTGAAGACCGGACCCGCGCAGGCGGCGTAGTCCGCGGGGTCGTATTCGAGGTCGGCGTCCTGGATGATGACCGCTTCGCCGGACGTGGCTGCGACCGCCATCTTCACGGCGGAGCCTTTGCCGCCGTTCTCCTTGTCGATGCAGACTGCCTGCACTTCGGGATGGGCTTCAACCCAGCCTCGGATGAGCTCGGGAGAACGGTCCGTTGACCCGTCGTTCACGATGACGAGTTCCAATCGCAGATCGTGCGTCTGCGCCGCCGCCACGCGGTCGAGCATGGTCTCGACGGTCTTCTCCTCATTGAAGACCGGGATCACGACTGACAGCAGATGCGACATGGCTGGGCCTTCAGGCGGGACGTTCCCTGAAAATCGTTACATGGCGTCGGGAATGCCGATCGTGAGCGCGGCGAGGCCGTCCGCCAGCACGTCGCGCACGGCGAAGCACAGCGCCAGGCGCATCGTGCGGACCGCGGGGTCGCCGGCGTTCAGAACCTGTTTTTCGCGGTAGAACCGGTTGAACAGCTTCGCCAGGTCGAGCAGGTAGTTCACGAGGATGGAGCAGTCCATCTTGTCGGCGGAGGCGCGCACGGCGTCCGCATAGCGCAGGGCCGCCACGGCCAGAGCCTTCTCCTCCGGCGAATCCGCCAGCGACCAGTCGACGGATGCGGAGTCGAACGCGATCCCGGCGTCGGCGCATTTCCGCACGATGGAGTTGATGCGGGCGCAGACGTACTGGACGTACGGGCCGGTGTCGCCTTCGAACTTCAGCGACGCCTGCGGGTCGAACATGATCGTGGTCTTCGGGTTGAATTTGAGCAGCATGAACTTCAGCGCGCCCATGCCGATGGTCTCGCTGCGCTCCTCGATGTCGGCGGGCGGCTCCTCGCCTTCCTTCACACGCTCCATCGCCGCGGCCTTCGCCAGAGAGTGCATTTCGTCGAAGAGGTCGTCCGCGTCGACCACGGTGCCCTCGCGGCTCTTCATGCGGCCGGACGGCAGGTTGACCATGCCGTAGGAAAGGTGGAACAGGCTGTCGGCCCAGGCGTAGCCGAGGCGGCCGAGAATGGTGAAGAGCATGCGGAAATGCAGGTTCTGTTCGTCGCCGACGACCCAGACCATGGTGTCCGGGTGGTGCTCCTCGTGCTTGAGGATGGTCGTTCCGATGTCCTGCGTGATGTAGACGCTGGTGCCGTCCTTGCGGAGGAGCACCTTTTCGCCGAGCTTGCCCAGGTCGACCGTGACGGCGCCGTCGGCGCGTTTGCCGAAGATGCCCTTCGCAAGGGCGTCGGCGATGACGTCCTTGCCGAGCAGGTAGGTCTGGCTTTCGAGGTAGGTCTTGTCGAAATGAATGCCCATGCGGCGGTACGTCTCGTTGAATCCGTCGATCACCCACTTGTTCATGGTAGTCCACAGCGCGCGGACTTCGGGATCGCCTGCTTCCCATTTGCGGAGCATTTCCTGCGCCTGCTTTCCGAGTTCGGTTTCGAGGAAAAGGTCGTCGGTGGACTTGTCGGCGAGCTCGGGACGGGCTGCCTTCAGCGCCTTGACCTCGTCGGAGAGCATCTGGTTGAACTTCACGTAGAAATTGCCGACGTAGTGGTCGCCCTTGATCCCGGCCTGTTCCGGCGTGACGCCGTTGCCGGTGAGCTTGTACGCGAGCATGGACTTGCAGATGTGGATGCCGCGGTCGTTGATGAGGTTGACCGGGACCACGTCGTGCCCGGCGCGCGCCATCACGCTGGCGAGCGTCATGCCGATGCAGTTGTTGCGCACGTGGCCGAGGTGCTGCGGCTTGTTCGTGTTCGGGGCGGAGAATTCGATGAGGATCTTGCGGCGCGACGCCTCCGGGAACGGCACGTCGGCGAGGAGCGCCTTCACGTCCGAAACGGAGTCGCGGAACAGCGCGGCGGGTTTGAGCGTGATGTTTACGAACGCCTTGATCTTTTCGGCGGACACCACATCCGGGTCCTTCATCAGGAGTTCGGCGGTTTCGGCGGCCAGTGCGTCCGGCGCGCTCTTCAGCGCCTTCGCGAGGCGGAAGCAGTTCACGGTCAGGTCGCCGTTCATCCCGGCGGGACACGGCTCCCACGGGATTTCGAAAGAGGATTCAAGGGAACGCGAGGCGCGGAACGAATCCGCCAGACGGGAGAGGCATTGGATTTTCATGAAACGGAAAAAAGTTTGATATGGGAATGTGATTTAATGCGTTGTGCGGATCAGCGTGACGGGCTCGGACGGCTTCACGCGGATGACATACTCCCCGAGCGCGGCGGGCAGCAGCGCGGTCATGTAGCGCGGGATGGCCGTCACGGACCCGCGGACCTCGACGTCCACCGGACCGCTGATCGCGGTCAGCAGATGGAAGCTCCGCGTGGAGCGGGTCGTGTCCGGCCAGTCGGCGGCGAGGTGGAGCTCGTCGCAGTGGAACTGCGGGCAGCGGTTGATGATCGCGTACTTGCGGTTGCGGGCGGCTTTGTCGCTGACGCCGGGGATGCGTGCCGGGGTGCGGTCGATGAAGTCGATGCAGCGGAGCCCTTCTTCGAGGCGGATCTCCTGCTCGGGATCGGGGCGGCCCCAGTCGTTCAGGCAGTAATCGGTGTTGCTGTTCAGCTGGATGTCGAGGACCAGATTCCCCGCGTCGAGGCTGTGCACGCGTCCGGCGTTCAGGAAATACGCGTCGCCGGGCACGGATTCGAACGTCTGGAGCACGGTTTCCACGTCGGGCGAGGACAGGAGCTCCAGAAATCTGTGGCGCGTGGCGGTCGGACGGATGCCGACCATGATCTTCGAACCGGGGTCGGCGTCCAGCACGTACCACATCTTCGTTTTTGCCTCGGCGCCGTTTCCGATCTGACGCGCGGCGTTCTCGTCCGGGTTCACCTGAAGCGGGATGCGTTCGCCCGCGTCGACGATCTTCACCAGCAGCGGGAACCGCTTTTCGCGGGTCATGTCCCCGATGATGTAGGACGCCCCGGAAGACGCGCAAAGCTCATGCAGTGTCGTCCCGGCCAGCGGGCCGTTCGCGACCGCGCTTTCCGCTCCCTCGCGGTCGCAGATGTCCCACGCCTCGCCGAACGGGCCGTCCGCCGCGGGAAGTTCGCGATGCAGGACGCCGGCGAGCTTGGAGCCGCCCCACGACGTCCGGCGGTACATCGGTTCGAACAGCAGCGGGTACAATTCGTCTTTGGAAAGAGTTGTCATCGGCAGAAATCCGTTTACTGTTTAAAAAGATTGTCGATACAATATACAGCACGTTCGGGAAATAACAAACCGCCTTGCGCTTTTTTTTTGAAAAAAGCCGCCGGAGCCGCCTCTCTTCGCTTCGGACCGAGGCGGACGCGATGCACGGGGAAACAGTGACGGGATGACCGCGGCGTCCGGCTCAGGCGTGCTTCATGCGGCCGAAGAGGTTGCCGTATTTCTTCAGGTTCAGCGACTCGACGAACGACGCGATCTTGGTCGTGGTGGAGCACGGGTCGATGGAGGCGTCCATGCAGTCGCCCTCCAGCGCCAGCAGCGGCAGTCCGATCTCCTCGAGTTCCTCGCGCAGAAGCTTCGTGAACGGGCGGTCGGCAAGGCTGCACCGTCCGAACCCGTGCGTGTACAGGATGCAGCCGGTGAACTTCGCCTTCGCGGAGATGTCCTTCACGTACTTCACGCGCAGCTTCGGGTCCAGGAATCCGGTCGTGAGGAGCTTTTTCGCGAGCGATTCGAACGGATGTTTCGGGTCGAGTTCGCCCCAGCCGACGAAGTTCGTCTCTTCGAACACGATCGGGGCGTTGCAGACGGTCTCGATGTAGTCAAGGTGCTTGGAGTCGTAGAACGGCGGCAGGTGAAGCCAGAGCAGGCGGTGCGTGTCATTGATGGAATAGCGTTTCTCCGCCCATTCCTTCTTCTGCAGCAGTTCCTCGTAGTAGGTCTTCTGGATGTCGACGAGCTCCTGCGTGCCCCAGAGCTGGCTGAAGATGGCGGCGTTGTAGACCGCCTCCGAGCCGCGGATCAGCGGCGGCGAGGTCCAGCGCAGCTCGTTGCATTTGCGCGAATAGTCCGCCGCGAGGTTGGACAGCACGCACGCCTCTTCCAGACGGGCTGGGTCGAGCTTGTAGCCGAACGCCTTTTCCATCTGCTCCACGGATTCGCGCAGACCGTCCGCGATCTGGCCGATCGCATTGGTGTTCGTGAGGTTGATCGGGGTGTGGAGCGAGAAGAAACGGTCCTCGAATCCGTAGGTGCGGGCGAGGTCGGCGAAGATGCGCTCGCCCTGCTGGCACGGCTGGCTGGTGGAGACCGCGAAATCCGGTTTCTGCAAGGGCAGGCCCTCCAGCACGCGCAGGAATGTGCATGTCTGCTGGTCGAATCCCTTGCGCGCCGCGGCGTCGAGCGCCGCCTTTACGCGCTTGGTGCTGCGTCCGAACAGCGCCGCGTATGTTTCGAGCGTCAGAGTGCGGGCGCCGAACGCGTTCAGGATCTCGGTCGGGAAGAAGAGGTTGCGCCAGACGGTCGGCCGCCCATCGTCTTTTCCGCCGGAGAGGAATGCCCGTTTGTTGCTTGCCACGCGCATGGCGGTGGATTTCTGGCGGGTCGGTTCGTACTGGACCGGGTCCGGATCGAGCTTGCCGCGGAGCTTGCTGTATTCCAGCGCGAGGACGGCCGCGCCGAGCGCGCCCATGACGTTGTGGAACTCGGGGATGATGATCTCGCACCCGGTGATCTCCTTCATGAAATACGCCACGGCGTGATTCGATGCCACGCCGCCCTGGAACAGGATCGGATGCGTCGGATCGTGGTGCATCAGCATCTGCCCGACGCCGTTCAGGATCGTGCGGGCCTGCGCGCGGCATGCGCCGGCGAGAAGGTCGCCCATCGGGATGCGGTTCTTGAATTTGTTGATGGAGGTGGCGGAGAGCACGGCGCAGACGGAGCTGAACTCGGTCTTCGCGTCGTAGTTCACTTTGTCTGCCATTTCCTCGACCGGGATGCCGAGCTTGGCGGCCACGCTGTCGAGGTAGCTGCCGGTGCCCGCGGCGCATACGCCGGACATCATGGAGACCCACATGCCCATCTTGTGGTTGAAGACCATGCACTTGCTGTCCTGCCCGCCGCAGTCGATGATCGCGTCCACGTTCGGGTAGTAGCGTTTCGCCCCGGCCACGTGGGCGGAGACTTCGCTGACCTGGAAATCGTACGGGATGAAGCGCTTCGTATCCTCCACGATCTGGCTGCCGGTCACGACCGTGCAGGCGATGTCCCCGGCGGTGATGCCGGAGTCAAGCGCGGCTTTCGCGACCTCGGAGGTCGTCTCGCATGTGATGTTTCCGGCGTTCAGTCCGGCTTCGGAGAAGAACGTCGCCAGGGTCTTCTTCAGTGCGCCCATGTTGCAGCGACCGCACGAAGTGCAGCGCCCTGTGCAGGAAAGCTGGCCGGAGTCGACGGGCTTCGTGCGCTGATAGGTCGTATGGACCACGCGTCCCTTGTCGGTGATGACCACCGCCTTGAACGTCGTGGACCCTATGTCTATCCCGAGGTAGTATTTCATGGAATGCTCCGTGTCAGTCGATTGATATAAAACTATCCAATATAATATACCATGTTATTACCACATTTTCAATCAAAAACGAAAACAAATGACAATTCCGCACCGTTTTTTAGGATTGCCGCATGCTGTGTGAAAGGCACAGGACGGGCGGGAGCGGGAGAACGTTCTGTTAATTGTGCTGCGGATAGGTCCTGCCGCCGAAGATGGCGGTGCCGATGCGGACGATGGTCGCGCCCTCGGCGATGGCTTCGCGGAAATCGCCGCTCATGCCCATGGAGAGTTCGGGCAGCTTGATGCCGAATTCACGTTCGAGCGCATCCCGGCGGGTGCGGAGGGCGGCGAACACGCGGTGGAGCGCGGCTTCGTCGGAGTCGAGCGGGGCCATGGTCATGAGGCCGCGGAGCGTGATGCCGGGGAGCGTGAGCGCGGCTTCCAGCGAGGCGCGGAGTTCGTCGTCCGAACGGAATCCGGTCTTGTTCTCCTCGCCGGAATTGACCTCGAACAGGATGTTGACGGTCTTCCCAAGCGAATCGGCAGCGGCGGAGATCTTCCGCACGAGCTTTTCGGAATCGACGGAATGGATCCAGCTTGCGAGCGCTGCAGCCTTCGCGGCTTTGTTCGACTGAAGCGAGCCGATGAGGTGCCATTCGATTTCGCCGGGCAGGGAGGGGACCTTCGAGGCGAGTTCCTGCACGCGGTTCTCGCCGAAACAGGTCTGGCCGCATGCGAATGCCTCGGCGACGTCTTCGGCAGGGAAGGTCTTGGAGACGGCGAGGAGACGGACGGAACCGGCGGGGCGTCCCGCGGCGGCTTCGGCTTCGGCGATCTGCGCCCGGACGGATTCGAGGTGGTCGCGAATGGTATTCATGTCAGAAATCGAACTCCATTTGGTCGGATTCGGGCTTCTTCTGCGCTTTGTCTTCTGGCTTCTCTGGCTCTTTTGCGGGGGAGGGCGCGGCGAACAAGTCGTCGGAGTCATCGTCGAACGCCGTTTCCGGCGCGATCTTGTCGATGTCGCGGAGAATGCTGTTCAAATCGAGCTTCGCGGCGAGCTCCCGGATGCGGCGGAAATCGGGCTGGCGGCGCACGAGCATGGCGTCGGACCAGCTTGCGCCCGCCGGAGGTTCGCGGAGCAGGCGGACCAGCGCCTGGTTCTTGCGGAGCTTTTCCGCGCCGTCGACGAGCTTGGCGCGGAGCGTTTCGCTGGCGACGGCGGCGGGGTTCGCGAGGATGGCGTCGATGGATCCGCATTCGGAAATGAGCTTGGCGGCCGTCTTCGGGCCCACGCCCTCGATGCCGGGGATGTTGTCCGCGGCATCGCCCACGAGCGCGAGATAGTCGATGATGCCGGACGGCGGCACGCCGAATTTCTTCAGCACGGCGGCTTCGTCGCGCAGCTCGAATCCGGCTCCCGTGTGGGACGGGATCAGCATGGCGACGCGGCTGTTGACGAGCTGGGCGAGGTCCTTGTCCGCCGAGACGATGCGGATTTCCCGCTCGGAAAACGCGTTCGCGAGCGCGGAGATCAGGTCGTCGGCCTCCCACGCCTGCTGCTGGAAGACCGGCCAGCCGAACGCGTCGATCAGGTCGCGGATGATCGGGACCTGTGCGTTGAGGTCGGGCGGCGCGGGCGGACGGTTCGCCTTGTAGTCCGGGGCGAGTTCGAGCCTGTGCGCGGGTTTCCCGAGGTCGAAGACGAACGCGCCGTCGAACGCGTCGGCGGGGTAGTCAGCGTTGAGCTTGAGCAGGAACTTCGCCATTGCGAAGACCGCGTTGGTCGGCGTGCCGTCGTGGGACGTGAGCACGCGGACCGCGAAGTAGCCGCGGAAGATCTGCGCGTAGGAGTCGATCAGGATGAGGGAGCGCATGGGGGAAAACGACGACGGGCGGACAGAGGATTGTTTGATGGGGAAACGAGGTTGCTTCCGGGGCAGGGGACCGGAAGATCGTGAAGTCTCCCGGTTTACCCCGGATTCGCAGTAAATTACTTGAGATTGACGATGGACTTGTCGTAGTCCGCGGGCGGGAAGTAGCCGAGCAGGGTCATGCAGGTTCCGGTGATGGAGCTGATGCCGAGGCCGCTGTTCAGCGTGGTGTCGTATTCGCCCTGGTATTCGGGGTCGAAGAGGATCGCCGGGACCGGGTTCAGCGAATGGCTGGTCTTGCGCTTCGGGTTGCCATTGGAATCGAGCTTCACGGAGCCGTCCTTGGCGTGTTCGTACATGTCGTCGGCGTTGCCGTGGTCGGCCGTGACGAGCATGATGCCGCCGGCGGCCTTCACGCTGTTGTAGATGCGCTCCAGGCAGATGTCGAGCGCGCCCATGGAGGTCTGGACGGCCTGGTAGACGCCGGTGTGGCCGACCATGTCGCCGTTCGGGAAGTTGAGGCGGATGAACTGGAATTCGTTGTTGTCGATGGCCTGGCAGACGCGGTCGGTGATGAGGGCGCACTGCATCCACGGGCGCTGTTCGAACGGCACGATGTCGGACGGGATCTCGATATAGGTCTCGAGCGTTTCGTCGAACTTGCCCGTGCGGTTGCCGTTGAAGAAGTAGGTCACGTGGCCGTATTTCTGCGTTTCACTGATGGCGAGCGACTTGATGCCGGTGGCGCAGAGGTATTCGCTGAGGGTGCGGTCGATCTCCGGCGGATTCACGAGGAAGTGGTTCGGCACGTGCAGGTCGCCGTCGTACTCCATCATGCCGGCGTAGTACACGTTCGGACGCGGGCCGCGGTCGAATTCGGCGAGCGTTTCGGCGTCGAACGTCTTGCTGATCTCAAGCGCGCGGTCGCCGCGGAAGTTGAAGAAGACCACGGCGTCGCCGTCGACGACCGGGCCGACCGGCGTGGCGCCGTCGTCGGAGATCACGAACGGCGGGAGGTCCTGGTCGATTGCGCCGGTCTCGGCGCGGAGCGTCTCGACTGCCTCATGGGCGGACTTGAAGTAGCGGCCCTTGCCGAGCACGTGCGTTTCCCAGCCCTTGCGGACCATGTCCCAGTTGGCGTTGTAGCGGTCCATGGTGATGACCATGCGGCCGCCGCCGGAAGCGATGCGGCAGTCCATGCCGTCGGTGTTGAACTCTTTCAGCCAGGCTTCGAACGGGTCGATGTAGTCGAGCGCGGAGGTCTCCGGCACGTCGCGGCCGTCGAGGAGCGCGTGGATGCGGATCTTCTTCACGCCTTCCTTCTTCGCCTGTTCGAGCATGCCCTTCAGGTGGTTGAGGTGGCTGTGGACGTTGCCGTCGGAGAAGAGGCCGATGAAGTGGAGGGTGCCGCCTTTCTTCGCCTGTTCGATGAGGGCTTTCCACGTGGCGCCCTCGAACATGCGGCCGCTTTCGATGGCGGCGGAAACGAGCTTCGCGCCCTGTTCGAACACACGGCCGCAGCCCATGGCGTTGTGGCCGACTTCGCTGTTGCCCATGTCGGCGTCGCTGGGGAGGCCGACCGCGGTGCCGTGCGCCTTCAGCGTGGTCATCGGGAGCGTGGCCATCATCTTGTGGAGGAACGGCGTGTTGGAGTCGAGGACGGCGTCGCCTTCCTTGTACTTGCCGATGCCGACGCCGTCCATGATGACGAGAACGACGGGGCCGCGACGGGTTTTGAACGATTCGTTTTTCTTCAGCGCTTCGAGCATGGGAAATCTCCTGGTGATGTGCCGCCGCGTCCGGAACGGGCGGGCAGGTTGTGTTTCGGATGAAAACGTTATAACCTATTAATATATCACGCGAGGCGGGCCGATGCAAGCGGGAAGGCGGAAACGGACGAAAAATGGCAAAAAAAAACGAAAGGGACTTGCATTTTCCGAAAAGGCATGTATCTTAAATGGATAAAATTTCGTTTTAATCCCCGAATATACAGGAATGAAACTCAATGGAAAAAGAAACTAAAACCGCGATCATGCAGAAATACGCCCGCCACGAGGGCGACGTCGGGTCCCCCGAGGTCCAGATTGCCGTGCTCAGCGGCAAGATCGCCGAACTCACCGACCACATGCGTTCCCACAAGAAGGACAACAGCTCCCGTTTCGGTCTCATGGCCATGGTCAACCGCCGCAAACGCCTGCTGAAGTACCTCTCCAAAGAGAACCACGAGCGCTATCTCTCCCTCGCCGCCGAGCTCGGCATCCGCGGCCAGAAGTGATCGCACACCGCTCTTTGAATCGAATCGCGCAAATGGTTGTGTTCCCGGCTTGAACCGGGGACGCGGCCATTTTGTGTATTACAGCTCTTTACATCTTAACCAGAATCCGTATTTGCCGCGTGCATAACCCCGCCGGTTTCCCGGCAGGAACGCGGCAGACACCCAATCCAAACCCGCCGACAGGAGCCCCGCTCACCTGCTCCGTTCGAACCTCAAGCGAAAACGAAGCGTCCGCGAGCCCTGAAACTGAATGGATGCACCTTTCTTTCGACGGCGGCCGGTGTGGAACGGACGTTATCAGCTCCCGACATGGACAAAATGATCCCGGTCCGGGCGCGGAGGCTGATACCGCGGTTCCACGCGGGCAACCGACCGTAAGTTCATAATCCATTCGGGGACATGCAGGCTCCTGAGGCAAAAACCACCTCAAGGAGGTACATCATCATGTTGGAGGAAATCTCCGTCAAGATCAACATCGGTCCGGGCCGCGACCTCACGCTGGCTGCCGGCAAGCTCGCACACCTCGCCAACGGTTCCTGCACGGTCCGTCAGGGCGACACCATCGTCTTCTCCGCCGCCTGTTCCGGCGAGGCCAAGAAGGGCCAGGACTTCTTCCCGCTGCAGGTCGACTACCGCGAGAAGTATTCCGCGGCCGGCAAGTTCCCCGGCGGCTACATCAAGCGCGAAGGCCGTCCCAGCGACAAGGAAATCCTGATCTGCCGCATGGCCGACCGCCCCATCCGCCCGCTCTTCCCGGAAGGCTTCTTCGATGAAGTCCAGGTCTGCGGCCTGCTGCTCTCCGCCGACGGCGTGAACGAGGGCGACGTGCTCTCCATGCTCGGCGCGTCCACCGCGCTCGTGCTCTCCGACCTGCCGTTCCAGGGCCCGATCGGCGCCGTCCGCGTCGGCTGCATCGACGGCGAGTTCATCGCGAACCCGACGATCCAGGAAATGGAAAAGAGCACGCTCGAGCTCGTGTACGCCGGTCTGCCGGACAAGGTCATCATGATCGAAGGCGAGGCGAAGGAATGCTCCGAGGACACGCTCGAAAAGGCGATGATCTTCGCCAACGAGATCGTGAAGAAGCAGTGCGAAGCCCAGCTCGAGCTCGCCGCCAAGGTCGGCCGCCCGAAGAAGGAGCCCACGCTCCACCTCGTCCCGGAAGACTTCAACGCCGCCATGATCGCGCTCATCTCCGACAAGATCGAGGCCGCGTGCCTCGTCCCCGGCAAGGAAGACCGCGAAAAGGGTCTCTCCGCCCTGAAGGAACTCTGCGCCGAACAGCTCAAGGAACAGTTCCTCGAAGCCTACGGCGAAGAGGATTTCAATTTCTACCTCGGCATGGCGTTCGACAAGTACGTCCGCGCCACCATCCGCAAGGCGATCCTTGAGAAGGGCTACCGTCCCGACGGCCGCGGCGTGACCCAGATCCGCCCGCTCTCCGCCGAAGTCGGCGTCCTCCCCGTCGTCCACGGCAGCGCGCTCTTCCAGCGCGGCGAGACCCAGGCGCTCGTGATCGCCACCCTCGGCGGCCCGAAGGACGCCCAGGAGTCCGACAAGATCTACGGCGGCACCAACGTCAAGAAATTCTATCTGCACTACAACTTCCCGAACTACAGCACGGGCGAAACCGGCCGCATCGCCGGCCCCGGCCGCCGCGAGATCGGACACGGCAACCTCGCCGAACGCTCCGTCGCGCAGGTCGTGCCGAAGGACTTCCCGTACACCGTCCGCTGCGTCTCCGAGATCATGGCGTCGAACGGCTCCACGTCCATGGCCTCCGTCTGCGGCGCCACGCTCGCCCTGATGGACGCCGGCGTGCCGATCAAGTCCCCGGTCGTGGGCATTTCCTGCGGCCTCGTGACCGACGACACCGGAAAGGAGCTCCTCCTCACCGACATCATCGGCGCGGAAGACCACTTCGGCGACATGGACTTCAAGGTCTGCGGCACCGAGGAAGGCATCACCGGATTCCAGCTCGACCTGAAGCTCCCCGGCATCCCGATCGCCACGCTCGCACGCGCCATGCAGCAGAACAAGGCCGCGCGCGCCGAGATCCACAAGGTCGTCCGCGACTGCATCGCCGCGCCGCGTCCCGAGGTCAGCCCGCGCGCTCCGCAGATGGAAGTCATC
>JAEEQO010000058.1 GCA_016285335.1 Victivallales bacterium
CTCTATCATGCCGGATTGAATGTGATCTTCGCCGTGGAGAAGCTGTTCGGCGCCGCTTTGGACCCGCCGTTCCACGTCGCCGCGCTCATCTATTCGGGACTGGCGATCCTGTGCTGTCTTTTCGCCGCATACCGTCTCGGGGTGCGTCCGCTGTACCTGCTCGTCGGGTCGCCGCTCTTCGCGCTCATCGTGCCGAACTACACGTTCCGTCTTTCCGTGCTGCGTCCGCACATCCTTTCCATCGCGTTCCTGACGTTCACGACGGGGATCCTGGCGAAGGGGTCCTTCCGGTTCCGCATGGCGGCGACCGGCGTGCTGTCGTTCTGCTTCGCGTGGAGCTATTCGAACCCGCATTTCATCGTGATCGTCCCGCTGGTCTTCGCGCTGACGCACCTCAAAAGCGGCGGCCGCCGCGAACTGTGGCTGCCGGTTCTGTCGCTCGGCGGTGTCCTGCTCGGACTGCTGATCCACCCGCAGTTCCCGAATTCGTTCATCATCTGGAAGGTCCAGTCGTGGGACGCGCTGATCGCGCCCATGATGGCGGGCATCCGCCTCTCCAAGCCGAGCGAAATGCTCACGCCGCACTTCGGATTCAACAGGACGGTCTCCCCGCTTTACCTCGTGGCGTGGTGCATCCTGATGATGTTCGTGCGCCTGGTCGAACGCAAGGGCATTTGGAAAGTCGATCCGAACGTCCTCGCGCTCACGATCCTGGCGGGCGGATTCACCGCGGGCATCCTCGTGGCGGCCCGTACCGTGGAATACGCCGGCCCGTTCGCCGCCATCGCGTTTCTGCTTCTGCTGGAGCAGATGACGCGCGAAGGGTTCCGCCTGCCGCTGAGCCGTTTTGCCTGGGGCATCCCGTGCCTGCTGGCGATCCTTTCGGTCGGCCTGGGCGTCTACTCCTCGCGCTATTTCCGCCGTGACTGCCCGCAGGTGCTGGTCCAGCCGCTTCCGAAGATGACCGCGTTCCTGCGGGAAAACGTCCCCGCCGGGAAGCCGGTCGTCAATGTCGACTGGAGCGATTTCCCCGCGCTGTTCTACAACGACCGCGACCACCTGTGGCAATGGGGCATGGACCCGATGTTCTCCTATTCGCAGGACCCGCGCCGCACGATGCTGCTGACCTCGACTACGCCGGGGCTCGGCGGCGATCCGTACCCGGACGACGTCTATCGGGCGTTCGGCTCGAAGTACGCCGTGCTGCTCTGGCCGCGCGTCTCCCAGGCGTCCTATCTGTACGACCACGGCTGGAAGATCGTGAAGTCGTTTACGGACCCCGGCGAGGAAGAAGGCTGGATCTTCGCGCTCGACGAACGCCTTCTCTATCCGCAGCCCGGCAGTTTCGCCAAACAGCAGAAGGAGTCGCCCGACTCGGTCACCAACTGAACTTGAAAATCACGAAACGAAACACATAACATAACAAAAACATGACAGGGTACTTCTGCTCGCAGATGTGCCCCCGAAAAATGAGCAGGGGAGTCCGCTGAGGCGGGCTGAGAGGAAGCCGGAAAGGCTTCGACCCGTATGCGCCGCATCCGGCGCATGAGACCTGATCCGGATCATGCCGGCGAAGGGAGCCTCCGAAGGATGCTTTCCTGCTCAAGCAACGACAAGGAGCACCGCATGAAAGCAAACATGACGCAGATGGATGCCGCGAAACAGGGCATCGTAACGCCCGAAATGGCGGCAGTGGCCGCCTCGGAATACCTCGCGCCGGAGTTCATCCGCGACGGCGTCGCCGCCGGCACGATCGTGATCCCCGCGAACGTGAACCACACGAGCCTGAAGCCCATCGGCATCGGGCGCGCTCTCCGCACCAAGATCAATTCCAACATCGGCAATTCCCAGACCTCCAGCTGCCCGAAAAACGAGTTCGAGAAGCTCGAAACCTCCCTCAAATACGGCGCGGACACCATCATGGACCTCAGCACGCGCGGCGACCTGGCGCTTTTCCGCGGGGAGCTCATCCGGCAGTCCCCGATCCCGGTCGGCACCGTGCCGGTCTACGAGATCGCGGCACGGGCGGGCGCGGGCAAGTTCGACCGCGACACGATCCTGCAGGTCGTCGAGGACCAGGCGAAGCAGGGCGTGGACTACATGACCATCCACGCTGGCCTGCTCGCGAAGCACATTCCCGCGGCACTGAAGCGCAAGCTCGGCATCGTGAGCCGTGGCGGCGCGCTCATCGCGGCCTGGATCGGCGACCACAAGATGGAGAATCCGTTCTACGACGCGTTCGACGACATCCTCAAGATCTGCCGCGACTACGAGGTCACGCTCTCCCTCGGCGACGGCCTCCGTCCCGGCTGCATCGCCGACGCTTCCGACGAGGCGCAGTTCGGCGAGCTTGACGTGATCGGCGAGCTCGTGCAGCGCTGCCGCGCCGCGAACGTGCAGGCGATGGTCGAAGGACCTGGCCACGTGCCGTTCAACCAGATCGAGATGAACATGAAGCGCGAGCAGCAGGTTTGCGGCGACGCTCCGTTCTACATCCTCGGCCCGGTCGTCACCGACTGCGCCCCCGGCTACGACCACATGGTCGCGGCGATGGGCGGCCTCGCCGGAGCCTACTGGGGCGCGGCCATGCTGTGCTACGTGACCCCGAAGGAACACCTCGGGCTCCCGGACAACGAGGACGTCCGCCGCGGCGTCGTGGCGTTCAAGATCGCCGCCCATGCCGCCGACGTCGCCCTCGGCAAACCCCATGCCCAGGAGCGCGACGACGCCATTTCCGACGCGCGCGCCGATTTCGACTGGGAGCGCCAGTTCGGCTTCGCGCTCGACCCCGACCGCGCCCGCGAATACCGCCAGGCCGCCCTGAAGGAAAGCCACTGCGCCGAGGACGCCGCATCCGGCAAATACTGCACCATGTGCGGCCCGGACTTCTGCTCCGTCCGCCTCTCGAACAAGCTCAAAGGCATGAAAGAGTGAGGTAACGCCATGCTGATCCGCTGTTTCTCCCGGGTGAAGGAAAAACACCCGCTCGTCATGTGCTTCGCGAACATCGTTACGGCCAACGGCTGCGCCAACCTCCTGCTTGCCGCCGGAGCCTCGCCCGTCATGGCGGAAGACCCCGCCGGCGCGGTCGAATTCACCGGGATCGCCGACGCGCTCTCCCTCAACACCGGCACGTTCTTCCCGATGCTCCGGGAAAATGCCCTTGCCGCGCAGGAAGTCGCGCTCCGCCGCGGCATCCCGGTCGTGCTCGACCCGGTCGGCGCGGGCTGCGCCCCGTCCCGCACGGAACTCGTACTCGAGCTCCTGAGGCGCGGCGTCTCCGTGGTGCGCTGCAACAGTTCCGAGGCAAAAGCCCTGCTCGGCCTCGGGGCTTCCGCGCACGGGGTCGACGCTTCCCCGGACGACGCGGTCACGGATGATTCGCTCGACCGTGCCGTTTCGGACGTCCGTGCGCTCGCCTCCAAATACGGCTGCGTGATGGCGGTGACGGGCGCGATCGACCTCGTCGGCGACCCGGACGGACGCGTGATGGTCATTCGCGGCGGTCACGAGATCATGGCGAAGATCACCGGGTCCGGCTGCATGCTGTCCGCCCTGACCGCTGCCTACGTCGGAGCCGAACCGAAATTCCAGTTCGAGGCCACCGCCGCCGCGCTCGCCGCCTACGGCGTCTGCGGGACGCTCGCCGCCGAATCGCTCAAGCCGGGCGAAGGCTGCGGCACGTTCGGCGTGCGCCTCTTCGACGCGATGGACAACCTCGACGTCACCGCTCTTCACGAAAGACTCGACTATGAAGTCCGTCAGGCCTGATTACCTCAAACTCTACGCCGTCACCGACGAATCCTCCGGCCTTGCGGAACGCGTCCGCCTCGCCATCGCGGGTGGCGCAACCTGCATCCAGCACCGCGCGAAATGCGCCTCGTTCGAGGCGGCGAAAGCCGATGCGCTCGCGATCCGGTCCGTCTGCCGCGAAGCGGGCGTGCCGTTCATCGTGAACGATTCGCTCGAACTCGCGCTGGCGATCGATGCGGACGGCCTCCACGTGGGGCAGGACGACGTTCCCGCCCGCGAAGCACGGCGTGCGCTCGGCCCGGACAAAATCCTTGGGGTTTCCGCCGCGACCGTGGCGGACGCGGTCCGGGCGGAACGGGACGGCGCGGACTACATCGGCACGGGAGCGATATTCCCCACCGCGACCAAGCCGGACGCCGCCTGCGTGACGATGACCGCGCTGCGCGCCATCTGCGGCGCCGTGAACATCCCGGTCGTCGCGATCGGCGGCATCCACGCGGGCAATATCTCCGATTTTGCGCACAGCGGCATCGCCGGGGTCGCGGTCGTCTCGGCGATCTTCGGCGCACCCGATCCGGCGGCAGCCGCCCGCGCGCTTAAACAACTGGTCGAACACACGGATTTCACGCTCCCGGACGAGACCGGGATGATCCTCGATTTCGACGGCACCATCCTCGATTCCATGCGCGTCTGGCTCACGCTCGCCACGGATTTCCTGCGCGCGAACGGCGCGGAGCCCCGCCCCGGCCTCGACGAACTCCTTGCGAACTGTTCCGACCTGATGGCGGGCGCGGCGGCGCTTCAGAAGGAATACGCCCTGCCGCTCAAACCCGAGGACGCCATTCGCGGTCTGCTGGGCATCCTGAACGAAGGCTATCTGAAGTGCAGCCTCATGCCCGGCGCGGAGGAATTCCTGCGCGAAGCCGGACGGCGCGGATTCCGCCTCGTGATCGGCACCGCCAGCGACCGGAACGCCGTGAAATCCGTGCTTGCCAAACACGGTTTGCTCGACCTCTTCTGCGATATTCTCACCACGGGCGAAACCCGCCTCGACAAACGCGATCCGGCGTTCTACCGCCTCGCGCTCGAACGCCTTGGGACGCGTCCGGGCCGCACGTGGCTCTTCGACGACGCGCCGTTCTGCCTCGAAGCCGCGCGTTCCTGCGGCCTGAGGACCGCGGGCATTCCCGGCGAATATTTCAAGGCGGCGGACTTCGCCGGAGCCGACCGCGTGTTGAACACCCTCGACGAGTGGTTCAAAAAATGAAGACCGTCCTGACCATAGCGGCATCCGATCCGAGCGGGGGCGCCGGGATCCAGGCCGACCTCCGCGCCATTGCCGCGCACGGACTGTACGGCATGGCGGTGCCGACCGCGCTCACGGTGCAGAACACGCTCGGCGTGACCGGCGTGCTGGTGCTCGAACCGGAGTTTCTGGCGCGTCAGCTCGAAGCCGTGCTGTCCGACATCCGGCCCGACGCCGTGAAGATCGGGGCCATGCCCGGTGCGGAACACGCCCGCGTCACGGCTGGTCTGCTGAAGAAATATGAAATCACAAACATCGTGTTCGACCCCGTGCTGGCGTCCACCAGCGGCGCCGCGCTCGGCACGGTCGAGGGCGTCGGACTCCTCGCACCGCTCGTTTCTCTCCTCACGCCGAATCTGCCGGAGGCCGCGAAGCTCCTCGGACGTGACCCGTCGGAACTCGCCGCACCGGATAAGATCGAATCCGCCGCCGTTGAGCTTGTGAAACGTTTCCGCACCGCCGTCCTGCTGAAGGGCGGACACCGCACAGACGGTTCGTTCAACGATTTCTTCCAGCCCGCCGACGGCTCAGGCGAATGGCTTCCGACCCGTACCGCACCCCCGTGCGGCAATCACGGCACGGGCTGTCTGCTCTCCAGCTCCATCGCGTGCGGACTGGCCGCCGGGCTCCCCCTGCTCGAAAGCATCCGCCGGGCGAAGGAACGCCTTTCCGACGCGCTGGCACGCGGGCTTTCCCTCGGACACGGCAACGGCCCGGTCGATTTCAGGTAACAAAGACTTCCCCGCGCAAACAGCAAGCCCGACGAGGCTCCCGAATACCTCTTCCAGCACGCCGTGATGCTCGCGGCGTACACCCCAAAGGGGTGAAGAGCAGTCCGCTCAGCTTCGCTTGCGGATAAACAATCAGGCGAGCTTCAGGACGGCGGAAAACGCGCCGTCGTGCGTGTCGGTGGGGAAGAGCGTCCGTTCGCGTACGAGCGAGAGGTTCGGATATTCCGAAAGAAGCAGCTGGACGCGGCCCATGTTTTCCTCGAATTCCAAACTGCACGTGGAATAGAGCAGCGTGCCGCCGGGGCGAAGCAGGGAGACCGCGCTTTTCAGGATGGCGTGCTGAAGCACGGTGAGCTCGCCGAGACGCGTTTTCGAGAAGCGCCACGGGACATCCGGGCGGCGGCGGATCACGCCGGTATTGGAGCACGGGACGTCGGCCAGAATAAAATCGAACGACTGCGGCGGAAGCGGGATCTCGCGGGCGTCCGCGACGAGCGTTTTCGCCTTTACTCCGGCGCGGCGCAGGTTGACGTTCATCGTGGAGACACGCTTTTTGGAACGGTCCGCGGCGGTGATCTTCGCGCCGGACCCCGCAAGCTCGGAGAGCATGATGGTCTTGCCGCCGGGCGCGGCGCAGAGGTCGAGGATTGCGCCGCGCGGCTTCGATTCCAGCAGCCCCAGCCCCATGCACGTGGCGGGGTCCTGCACGTACATCGAGCCGTCCTGGAGCAGAGGATCGTCGAAGAGCCCGGCGGAGGTTTTGAGCGAAAAGAACCGGAAGTCGCCCGTGTCGAAATCCGGTTCGAACGGCTCGGGGCCGTAGGCCGCCAGCATGGAAACGTCGGCTCCCGGGCGCAGCCGGACCGAGATCGGCGGATTCGAGGCGAACTGCCCGAGGATCGACGCGGCCTGTTCCGCGCCGTAGGCGGCGGTCCAGCGTTCCTTCAGCAGCGGCGGGCAGTCGGCGGGGATATGCGCGCGATCGACCGATTCATCGCGGACATACGCGCGGAGGATGGCGTTCACGAAGGAGCCGCCGCCGGGGCCGCGAAGCCTTTTCGCCGTGTCGACCGCGATGTTCACGGCGGACTGCCACGGGAGCCCGGTCTGGAAGAACACCTGGGCCGCGGCGAGGGAAACGAGCAGGCGCATCTGCTGGTTGACCTTGCCTTTCCGGGCGTGCCTGACGAGCAGGGAATCCAGGAAATGCTTGTGCCGGAAATACTCGAACAGGAGCGACGCGACCGCGGCTTTCGCCGGGAAATCCCCGGCGCGGAGATCGTCTAGGCAGTCGTCCAGCGAAAGACCGTCGTTTTCCCATACGGTCAGGGCGGAGAGGGCGTGTTCGAGAATGCCCTCGGAAATGCGGGATGTCTTCAACGGGATCGCCTTTCTGTCGAGTGTGCCGGGTAAATGATGAAAAAGATGAAACGGTAAAGTATTAATATAGCATCCGAACGCCGGAAATGCAACCGTTTCAACGGAAAAAGGGAAGCGAAGCAGCCGCCGTCGCGGACAGCGCGGCCGGACCTGTTACCCCGAACCGCGAGGATGGCGGGATTCGGCGTCCCGACTCCGCGCACCGATCGCCTCGATCGTCAGGCGCATGCAATATTTGTCAGTTGTAATGCATTATTTGCCAAAACCGTATCAAACGATCTGTTTCTCCCTTGATTCTGTGCGAAAAAGGTGTATCTTTTATTCATGACAGTCCGCCACGATAAAATCACGTTGTTATCAAACCGTATACCTTTGCTTCCCGAGTGTTGTTTGATGTTTGTGCGGGGACCGCTTACGCCAGGCTGGCGATGTTCTGCCAGGTGGACTTGTCGTCGAGTTCAGCGAGGGAGGATGCGGACGCGTCGGCGAGGGCATCCGTGTCGTAGCTACCGAAGCTCAGGGCATCCGAAATGCCGAGGCTATCGATCTCAGGCACAGCAAGGCTGTCCGTCATGGCAAGAGTGTCCGGCTCAGGCATGGCGAGGGCATCGGCGGTCGCGTCGTTGAGAGAAAAGACCGTCGCTGTGACGTTGTAGTACACATTGCCTTTCTTCGCGTCCTTTGCGGTCATCGAGAGGAAATACTCGACGCCTGCCGAAAGACTGAGCGTTTGGGTGGCGTTGGCTTCACCGACCGTGACTTTCAACGTGTCGAGCTTCTTGAGCCTGGTCCCGGCGAGCTGGTAGACTGCGAGGGTGGCGTCGCCGGTCGATTCGACCATGAAGACGACGTCGGCAGTGCCGGATGCCACGTTGACGCGCGCATAGTCGACCTTGTCGTTGTGCCCGACGAAGTTGCTGAGCCCCACCAAAGTCATTGCGTTGTTGTCGAACTGGACAGCCTTGTCGCCGGCCACAGCAAGTGTCGTCTTCTGAAGATTCGGGTTGATCTGCGGGGTGGCTTTTTTGTTGTATGCCCAGTCGTTATCGCCTTTGTCCGCGCTGTCGTAGAACACGCTGTCCTTATTGATCGTCACGTTATAGTAAGCGTTGCCGCCGAGCCCGCTCGTTGCGTTCGTGGAACTGACCATGACGAAGTACTTGCCCTTTTCGAGGACCTTCTGAGCGGTCGACTTCGACGTGACCGTTGTGCCGTTCACTGTGACGGAGGCCTTGCTCGTCAGCGTCCATTTGCCGCTCTTGCCCTGTTTTGCCTCGTAGACGACGAGCTTCGCCTTGTCGTCGGCACTCAGGTTGAAGCTCAGAAGAGCGGCGGAATCGAGCGTGAACATCCTATAGTCCGTGGCATCGCTGAAGCCGACCCAGTTGACATTTTTCCCCTGGACCTGCGCTTCATCGACCTGGAACTTCCTGCCGACATACTCGCGGGTCAGCTCGGCCGCCGTATTGACGAGCTCGGGGTTCAGGTTGTACTTGTCATCCGTGCCCTTGCCGGTCCTGGCATACGCGTAGTCGTTCACATTATCGTCGGCATCGTCGTAGAACCGGCTGTCAAACGAGAGGAACACATTGTAGAAGCCCCCGGTGTCGCCTCTGGCGGCTATCGTCCCGGTCATGGAGATGTAGTACGTGCCGGCTTCGAGACGGAGCGCAGCCGTTGTAGATTTGGCTATGTTGTTCTTCCTGACCGCCTTGCCGCCGTTGGAAATGAGAGCCTTCACCTTCTTCGGCGTCACGCCGTCGTCTTCGCAGATCACCTGGTAGATGTTGAACTTGCCGTTGATCGCGGAGTCGACCATGAACTTCAATCCGGCCGCGCTGTCGAGTTCGATTTTCGCATAATCGGACGCATCCTTGCGCCCATCGTACTTAGGATCGCTGTCGATCCTGCCAACGAAATTGTCGTAGTGGTGCCCCTTCTCGTCGTCGTAGTCGACGGTCCCGATTTCATCCAGGAACAGTCCCTCGCCCGGTTTTTCCGGGGCGTTCGGAACGTAGGAATCGCTCAGGAAAGCGGGACACCACGGATTGTCCTTGTTGCTTTTGTCGTACAGATAGTCGTTCCAGCCGTTGTCCGGGCCGTTGAGCGGCTCGCCGACGGTGACGAAGAGTTCCGCGTTTTTCAGTTTCAACCTGTATTGCACTCCGGCGATCTCCGTCGCAGCGCCGACCGTGAGCGTGCCGAGTTCCGTGCCGGAGGTATTCACGACCGAGATGGTCTTATCGAAATTCTTCGCGCATCCAGCGAGCTTATACTTGCCTTCCTTCTCGGTTCCGTCGATCGTAATCGTGTATTTCGGCGTTCCCCTGATCACGGAAAGGTCGTTCACGAGAGCGTCTGCTCCAGGTCCGGTTTGCGTCAGGTCGAAATCCAGGACAGCTCCGTCCCCGAAACTGACATCCGTGGCTTCCTCCAGCCGGATCTGTCCGGTCAGTTTGCCGCCGGCTTCCACATTAAGAATGCCGCCGTCGTCCACGGTAATGCCGGAGACCGCCGCTCCGGCGGAGACTGTCACCTCGCCGGCGTTGAATATAAAAACCTGTTCCGCCGCGCCTGATACCTGAAGTTCTCCGTATTCATAAACGCCGGCATTTCGTACTTTGCCGCCCGAGGAGACGTTCACGATCCCGGGGGAAGTTTTCGTGGCCCTCCCGTCGGAAGACAACTCCAGGATCTTGCCCTGAATCAGCGTCCACTCGGCGGTCCCGCCGTCCAGTACATGCAGTTCCGCACCGTTCATGACATAATCGTTTCCGGAGACTTCCCCGGGGCCGACCGTCCTGATTCCCTCGACGACGTTCGTCCCTTCTTCCAGCACCATGATGGACTGACTCCCGAGGTTGTTCAGGGCATGCTCCTCCTGGATCCGATTCCCGGAATCGGCGTAGACCTCGACCTGATGCAAACCAATGCCGAGTTCCGTACCCAGCAGGAGATCCTTCTTCACGATGGATTCTCCGCCGGCAAGGGAATCCGAGGGAAGCGTTTCCACGTCGTATCCGTCAATTCCGATCAAAACATCAAACGGGCCGCTGGCGAATTCGCTCAGATTCGACACTGCAAAACTCAGGTACAACGGGCTGCCGACGAAACAATAGTCGTCGGACGCAAGCTTGCCTTCCGACACGGCAAGGACCAACTGCTCGGAGGAGCCTTCCACCGGGGTCACGGCCAAGTCCACCACGTCGTCGGTCGTGATGAATCCGACGGTCGCAATGGCAATCAGCTCGCGGTCGTCGTCGGCAAAATCGTACGTGCCGTCCCAGGCCATCCGTCCCTCCTCGTAGCAGTCGTCGAAAATAATCTCCTTCGTTTCGGCGTTGTATCCGTAGCCGGTCATGATATGACCGTCGATGATGATCAGAGCAGGACGTCCCGCGTCGATTTCGCGCATGTAGTCCTCGAACGTGAAATCACCGCCTGCGACGTCGGCCTGATGGGTTCCGGTGACCTTCATATCCATGGAATAGCCTTTGTCCTGAACATAAAGGTAAAGCCCGTACTGGAAATCTTCATACCGCTCCATGATCTCCCGACTGGTTTGCGTCGCCGGGTCGGTGATCGTCTCTGTGGAGTCGTCGTACAGCCACTGTTCCAGCATGGTGTCGGGCCGATACCCCGTCTCCAACCAATCGTCGCAGTCTCGCCAGAACTGAGCGGTGCCGAGATAGTCCGCCAGGCACTCCCAGACATCGGTCCTGATCTCCGGCCCCTCGCCGCCGTTCACGAACGAGTACGGCAGCTCTTCCGCGGGCGTGGTCGGCGTGGCCTTGTCCACATCTTCGATGATGATTTCGATGGGGTCGTGGGAGAAGAACCTGTATACGTAACCTTTGGTGGCCGTGGCCCTGCCGAGATTGGAATCGAAATCGTCCATGACGTAGATCTCATCTCCCGATCCGCGCGAGTACACATCCACGTCGCCATCGATCATGGCGGAGAAATCCCTGCCCCGGTAGCCGTACAGGTCGTAATAACCGAGCAGCATGGCGACCGACGTGGGACAGCATCCGTACATGTATCTCGCCTGCGGCATGGTGTTCGCGAGTCGGACGTCACCGTCAGGATCCACAATCGTGGGCGCCTGGACCGTGACGGTCAGGATGTCGTCCGTCAGCCCCAGCGTGTAAGTGTCCGAGCCGATGTAAACCGTTTCCCCGATCCTGAGCGTGCCGAGGTCGGACCCGTCGGTATCCTTTACGGTGATGGTCTTGCTGAAGCCCGCCGCGCCGCCTGCGAGGTGATATTCGCCCGACACCTGCGACGTCGAAACCGTGAGGCTGTAATCCGGCATCCCCTGGATGCGCGACAAATCGTTGATTTGCGCCGCATTTCCGGATGCTGCGGCCGAGATGTCGAAGTCGAGGATGCTCCCGGCATAGGCCGACACCACCGCGTCTTCGGCAATGGTCAGCGTCCCCGTGTGCATGCCGCCTGCAGCGATCCCCAGATAACCGCCGGCGTTGACCGTAGTCGCACCCGCCGTGCCGCCTTTGCCGACGTAAAGCCAGCCGCCGTTGTTCACTGCGGTCAGATTTGCCGTCCCGCCTTCATAAATATACAACTCGGCGCACTCCCAGCGGTCGGTCCCGGTCAATACGGTCCCGTCCGCCGTGCCGCCGCTGTAGACGTACAGTTCGCCGGAGGTGAATACAGTCGTGGATTTCGCGGTCGTCCCTGCATGTACCGTGGCGGAACCGGCCGACAGCGTCAGGCCGCTGAACTCGTTGTTTGCGAACGTCACATTGGCGCCATCGGCGACATCGACATATCCGCCATTTTCCCTGATCGCGGTCGCCACACCGCCGGTAGAAACGACAAGATTGGCGCAACTGTTCACGGTGATCCCGTTCGCTGCGCCTTTTTCATCGATGCGCATCCAGCCGAAGCTATTCACGACGGTCGCACTCGCCGAGCCGCCGCCATGGATGTACAATTCGCCACAGTTCAATTCGTCGGCGCCGTTTACGGTGGTCTCGTTCACCGTGCCGGAAACGTGCAGGTCTCCGCCTTCGTTCACGATGGCTGCGTTCATTGTGCCGCCCTTGTCGACATATGCGCTGCCGTCGCTGTTCACGCTGGTCGAATTCGCCGTGCCGCCGTTGAAGACATACATACTGCCGAAATCATTCACGATGGTCGCGTCAGCCGTGCCGCCGGAAGAAACATACAGGTTGCCGCCGCTGTTCACGCTGGTCGAATTCGCCGTGCCGCCGGCGTAGACGTACAGCTTGCCGAAATCATCCACGGTGGTGGCGTTCGCTGTTGTCCCCGAGTGCAAAGTGGCGGAGTCGTTCAGCAACTGCAGATCCTTGAAACTGTTGGCTGTGAAAACCGCGTTTGCGCCTTCGGCGACATTGACGTATCCGCCTTCTTCCCGGATCGAAACCGCCGCGCCGCCTTTCCGAATATCCAAAACGCCGCCGTCCTTTACTGTAACCTCGGCAACCGTAGCGCCCTCGTCGACATACACGCTGCCGCCGCTGCTCACAGCAGTGGAATTCGCCACGCCGCCGTTGAAAACGTGCATGCTGCCGCAGTCGTTCACGGTGGTCGAATTCGCCGTGCCGCCCTTGTCGACACGCATGCTGCCGCCGCTGTTTATGGTGGTCGAATTCGCCACGCCGCCGTCGTGGACGTTCATTTCTCCGAGTCCCCAGTAACCGGACCCGTTCAGGACAGTCTTGTTCGCGACACCGGCGACGGACATGTTGCCGGATTCATTCACGGTGGTCGAATTCGCCACGCCGCCGGCCTCGACGAACATGCCGCCGGCTTCATTCACGGCAGTCGAATTCGCCGTGCCGCCGTTGAAGACGTACATGTTATCGCCGGCAAGAGAAATGCCGTTTGATGTCTGCCCTGAAGAGACTTCGTAATCCATAAACACCCCGTGCTTGTCCACTGAATCGGACTGGTTGACAACTAGAAACCGTTATAGCAATACTATAACACGCGTTTTCCCGAAATACAAGCGCAACCCCAAGCGGAAAAAAACATATATGACAATTTTTCAAAAAGGACAGTTGAAAAAAGAGAAAATGCGTATTACATTATCCTCAAATCTTATTCGGACCGAGTTTTTATTTATCTGAGGGAACTGTTCATGAGCCAGCCTGCCGATCTCCCCGAAACCTATGACTACAGCGATACCGATACCATAGCCCCCATGATCCTCACGGTCGGAGCGAAAGCGGGAAAGGAGGAAGAATCCGTTTCCCCGATCGCGAACCTGCTGAACCAGTACAGCGAGCATGACCCCGGTGTCTTCAGTATCGGCGGCACATTCGGCATCGACGCCACGGCGTTCCAGGTTGAATTGAACAGCGTCTACGTTTCGGTCGTGGATGTCAAGAGCGACGAGGGCGCTCTTACCGGAAAGCTTCTGGTAGTCCAGGGGATCGTGTACGTTCGGATCGGCTCAATCCTCACGGTCTCCGCCACGCTCCTCGGTGAGTACGATCCCGACACTCTGACCGATCCCCTGGAAATCTTCAACCAGAAGCCGGAAACGGAAGAGGAAAGAAAGGAGGCGATGCGCACCCGCAACAAGTTCTACGACCTTTCCGGCAACATCATCCAGCGCAAGGATTTCATCGGGGAAGCAGGTGCGAACAACGGCCTGTATTTCATGTACAACAGGTCCGGCATCCAGCAGGAAAAGGAGTATGTCTTCACCGCGACCGGTCTGCTGGACCTCGACTGGCTGAAGAAGATCGGCGTGAACTGCGGCCTGAAGGTCGGCGCGATCGGCGCGTACAATGCGTTCAAGTCCGAGTGGGAAGTCGGGCTCGGAGTCAAGTTCACGGTTCCATCCGGCACGGAATGGCTTGTGGTCGGACGCGTGGGGTTCAAGAGCGGCAGACTCAACAACATCGCCCTCGAAGTCAAGGGCGAGATCCCGATCGGTCCCGTGATTTTTACGCAGATCAAGATGGGGGTTTCGGGCCTGGCCGAATCGGTGCAGACCTACGCGCCCGGTCTGGGGGTGGCGTTCGGACCTCAGATCGACTTCAACGCCCTGTCGTCGAAATTCGCAAAAATGATCGGGCTGAAGAACGGCAAATTCCGCGTGGCCGAGGCCGCCGTGTTCGGAGAAATTTCCAGCAATTTCCAGAACATGAGCCTGTCTGTCGAGGGAACGTTCCTCGGTCTGCTGGAGGTCAAGGGCGGATGGAAATACGAAGACGGCAAAAATGAGATCAGTCTTTCTGTCGGGACCAGGAAATCCGAGACCTTCAATTTCCGTATCTCGGGTTCGGTCTGCTGGGGCGGAGGCGATTTAACCGTCAGAGGGTCGCTGGACGGATCCTTCAAGTGGGATTTCACCGCACTGAAGGTCAACTGGGTCGGCGTCAATGTCGGCGGCGGCGTCAGCGTTATCTACAACCAGGCCGGTTCGCGTAAGACGGTTTCCATCTCGGCCGGCGGCCGGGCGCAGGTCAAAGTCCTCTTCGTCAAGGTCGGCGTCAACGTCAGCAACAGCTGGTTCCTCGACCTGTCCAACCGCGGCCTCGCCCACACCTGC
>JAEEQO010000059.1 GCA_016285335.1 Victivallales bacterium
CACGTCGCGCCCCTCGACGGCATGGGCAGGGGCGAAAAGCTTCAGCATGGAGGCATCGGCCTCCGGGAACACGCTCTTCATTTCCTTCAGCGTGACTTCGTTCAAAAGCTTGTTGTGATCGGCGGCGTACTTGACCAGCGCGCCGACCTTGTGATGCGCGAACCGGAACGGCACGCCCTTGCGGACGAGCGCTTCGGCGAGGTCGGTCGCCATGAGGCCGGGATCGGACGCCGCCTTCAGCATCGCGTCCTTGTTGACCTTCATGGAGCCGATCATGGAGGGATAGACGCTGAGGATGGCGTGAACGGTGTCGAGCGCGTCGAACAGCGGCTCCTTGTCCTCCTGCAGGTCGCGGTTGTAGGTCAGCGGCAGGCCCTTGCAGATCGTGAGCAGCGCTGTCAGGTCGCCGTAGATGCGCCCGGTCTTGCCGCGCGAAAGCTCCGCGATGTCCGGGTTCTTCTTCTGCGGCATCAGACTGGACCCCGTGCAGAAAGCGTCGCCGAACGTGACGAACGAGAATTCCTGCGACATCCAGAGGATCAGGTCCTCGGACAGACGCGAAATGTGCATCGCGAAAATGGAAAGCGCCGCGAGCAGTTCGCACGCGAAATCGCGGTCCGCCACGGCGTCCATGCTGTTCCGCGTCATCTTCGGGAATTTCAGGCGTTTCCGCACGAATTCGCGGTCGATGGGCAGCGTGGTCCCGGCGATCGCCCCGGACCCGAGCGGCATCACGTTGATGCGCTTGCGGGCGTCGGCGAGGCGTTCCGCGTCGCGGGCGAACATTTCGACGTAGGCGAGCAGATGATGCGCCAGCAGGACGGGCTGCGCGTGCTGCATGTGCGTGAAGCCGGGCATGATCGTGCGCCTGTGCTCGTCGGCCTTTTTGACCAACGAGGTCTGAAGTGCGCGGATCTCCTTCATCAGGTCGTCGATCTCGTCCCGCAGGTACAGCCTGATGTCGAGTGCGATCTGGTCGTTGCGGCTGCGTGCGGTATGAACGCGCGCGCCCTCGGGTCCGAGCGCCTCGGTCAGCGCGGTCTCGATGTGCATGTGAATGTCTTCGAGCTCGACCTTGAACTCCATTTTGCCTTCGGCGATGCGGCGTTTCAGGACCGCGAGCTTGCGGCAGATGGCGTCGGCGGACTCCTTCGGGATGATCCCGGCGGCGCCGAGCATGGCGGCGTGCGCCATGCTGCCGGCGATGTCGTGCTTGTAGAGCCGTTTGTCGTATGAAATCGATTGCGTGAAATCCTGCACGCTGCGCTGTGTTTGTTCGGCGAACCTGCCGCCCCAGAGAGCCATATTCGAACCTCGTGATGTGGGCAAAAGAATGTTTTTTGAAAAACGGAAACAACGGGAATATCTTTTAAAACAGACAAGCCCTATTATAGAATATAGCACAAGATTTGATTTCATCAAAGCGCTTTTTCCGTTTTTCCGCTTTTTTCCCGCCGTTTTTCCCGTTTTTTGCCGTTTTTCCGCGTTGCGCCCTTGACAAATCCTCCCCGCGCGGGTATTTTTATGAAAAGTTTCAAACGCAACAGCACGGAAGTCTTCCGAAATGAACATCATCCTCCCCGTTTTGCAGTCCGCCGCCAACGCCGGCGTTTCCGACCTTTTTCTTTCCGCCGGGAAAAAACCGTCCGCCCGCACATGCGGCGTGGTAAGCCATCTGGGCAGTTTCGGCACCATCCCCGCCGAATCCATCGACGCGTTCCGCAGGACGGTCATCGGGGAACGCGGCGAGGCGGCCTATGCAGTGTCCGGCGCGTTCGACGCCTCCTGGCAGGTCCCCGGCGGCGGCCGCATCCGCGTGAACTTCTTCCGCGCCATCTGCGGCCCCTCCGCGGCGGTCCGTCCGGTCCGGAACGGCGACGACGTGACGACCTCCGCGCTGAACCTCCCTGCCCTGCTTGACAAGCTCGCGGAAGCCCCGCGCGGCCTGATCCTGGTCGCCGGCACCACGGGCTGCGGCAAGTCCACCACGCTCGCCGCCATGATCAGCCACATCAACCGGACCATGCACAAGCACATCCTCACGCTGGAGGACCCGATCGAATTCGTCTATTCCGACCGGGAATCGCTGATCTCCCAGCGCGAGATCGACACCGCCCGCGAAGGCGGCTTCTCCTCCGCGCTCCGCAGCGCCCTGCGCGAAAACCCGGACGTGATCGTGATCGGCGAAATGCGCGACCCGGAAACGATTGCCACGGCCATCAACGCCGCCCTCACCGGACACCTCGTCATCAGCACCGTCCACACCTCCGGCTCGGTCCAGGCCGTCGAACGCATCGTGAACATGTTCCCGGAGGACGCCCGCGAGCAGACCGCCATCGACCTCGGCGCGGCGCTGAACGGCATCGTCTCCCAGCGTCTGATCCCGGCCCTCGGCTCCGCATCCATGCTCCCCGCCGTCGAGATCCTCCTCGGCACCGCCCTGGTCCGCAAGCTCGTCGCCGGACGCGACTACAAATCGCTGGACGACGCCCTCCGCAGCAACACGGAACAGGGCATGATCCCGTTCAACCGTTCCATCTTCCGCCTCTACCAGACCGGAAAGATCGCGCTCCCGGACGCGCTGGACGCCGCGGACAACCGCGACGAGTTCAACCTCCTCGTGAAGGGCATGGAGAGCGGCGTCGACGCCTTCCGCAGCTACTACGGGTCCAAGCTCGACGGCGCGCCCGACGACGAGACGGTCGTCGACATGCGCACGCTCTTCCTCGCCTCGCTTCAGGTCAAGGCAAGCGACCTCATCCTCTCGACCGGCGTCCGCCCCACGCTCCGCATCAACGGCGAACTCCGCGAGCTCAACATGCCCGTCCTCGACAACGACGACGTGCGGCGTCTGCTCTTCAGCGTCATCAACCAGCGGCAGCGCGTGGAGCTGGAGGAAAACCGCGAGCTCGACTTCGCGCTGTCCGTCGATTTCGGCAAGGAGCTCAACGTCCCGAACTCGCGTTTCCGCGTGAACGCATTCTTCCAGCGCGGCTCGCTCGGCATGGTTGCACGCGTCGTGAACGTCAAGATCCCCTCGCCCGCCCAGCTCGGCCTGCCCGAAGTCGTCTCCGGCCTCTGCGGCAAACGCCAGGGGCTCGTGCTCGTGACCGGCCCCACCGGCAGCGGCAAGTCCACCACGCTCGCCTCGCTCCTCGACGTCATCAACCGCACCCGCAACGCGCACATCATCACCATCGAGGACCCCATCGAGTACGTCCACCGCAACATCAATTCCATTATCGAACAGCGCGAACTTCACGCCGACACGCACAGTTTCTCCGCCGCGCTCAAATACGCCCTCCGCGAAGCCCCGGACGTCATCATGGTCGGCGAAATGCGCGACACCGAGACCATGTCCGCCGCGCTTACCGCCGCCGAGACCGGACACCTCGTCTTCGCCACGATCCACACGAACAGCGCGCCGCAGACCGTCGACCGCATTGTGGATTCCTTCCCGATGTACCAGCAGAACCAGATCCGGCTTCAGCTCGCCGCCACGCTCCTCGCCGTCATTTCCCAGCGGCTCATCCCGAGCGTCGACGGCTCCAGCCGTCTCGCCGCGTTCGAGATCATGATCGGCACCCCGCCCGTGCAGGCGCTCATCCGCGAAGGCAAAACGCATCAGCTCCGCACCGTCATCGAGACCAGCCTGAAGGACGGCATGTGCACGCTCGACCGCTCCATGCAGGACCTCGCCGACGACGGCCTGATCTCCCCGGACGAACTCAAACGCTTCACCGCCGACTACAAGCAGATCGACAGCCACTGATCGCCATTGTCCGGCGGCGGATCAAGACAAAAGAATCTCCCTCCGACCTGCTTATTCGACAGGAAGGAGGGAGATTTCTTGCGACAGTGGAGACACCGCCTCCCCGTGCCGGAGCGAAGCCCGGCACTACCTCAGTTGAGGACTTGTCCTCATTAAGGGAGGTACGCGATAAGCGTGATGTCGCCGTACGGGATCGCCGGGTTGCACTGGCAGCGGCGGATCATGAGCTTGTATTCCGGCACCCACTCCTTCAGAAGCGGGGCGAGGCCGAAGAACTCTTCCGGGCTGTGGTGGATCGCCACCGTAATCAGCGGCTTGTCGCGTTTGATCATCGTTTCCGCGCCGAGGATCACGCGCCGCCCCATGCCGGCGACGTCCGCCTGGATCCACGCCACGCGCCCCTGCACGTTTTTCTTCTTCTCGAAGATGTCCAGCGAGGTCGCCTGAACTTCCCTCCGGCACGGTTTGCCGTCCTTGTCGCGGTCCTGCATCGACACCCGGCCGGCGCGTTCCGCCATGAACAGGCTGTAGAGCTCCATCTTGCCCGTCTTGTCAAGCCCGGCGCGCACCACGTTCGACTGCAGGAACGGCGTATTCCCCTCGGACGGCTCGAACCCGTACATCATGGCGGGCTTGTACAGGTTCATCGCGATCAGCGATGCGCCGCAGAACGCGCCGCACTGGTAGAACACGCCACCGGCGAGACGGTCCTTCACGGCCTGGTCGAGGAAGATCGCTCCATGATGGTAATAGAACTGCGACGGGTCGAAGTACGGATACTCGCCCTTCGAGAGCTTCACATACTCCTCGTAGTTGTTCGTGAAAGCTTCCCAGTCCTGGTGTTCCTCTTTGGTCATCAACCCGAGCGGGGAATAGTACACCATGGAGGCGAAATCGGGCGTCGGGAACGCCTCGAGCCGTTTCATCCCCAGGCGGATCGCCGTGATGCTCGCCTCGTCGCCTTCGAACAGCGCTTCCAGTTCCTTCAGAGCCTCCGGATGCCGCGGCAGAAAGGCCAGGAACCGTGCGGAGTATTTGCAGACGTTCGGCGGCACATGCAGCAGCTGGAACTGCTCGAACAGCGCGTCGTCGCGGGACTTCGGCTTTTCCTCGTCCATGTCCGAATTGACGGAGAGCATGTCCCCGAAGTTCGCCGGAGACTGCGTTCCCGCGCCGGTGTTGACGGAAAGGACGCCGGAACCGCCGGAAACATTCGCGGCCTTTGTATTGACGGAAAGGACCGGCTCGCGTTCATCATCCTCGTCCAGCACCGACCCCGGCGCGGACGCCGCATTGCTCAGCGCGGACGGATCGCCGGAAAGAATGGCGGACGCCGCATTGTCGCGGTTCCGGGGCGAGACGGGCGGCACCTCCGGTTTCTTCTTCACGGCGGACGGCGCCTGCGGGATGGTCCCCGCGGCCAGCGCATCGTCGCCCAGCCCGAAATTATCCTCGTATCCGCCGCCGAAGTTATCCTCCGCGGACTCGCCGAAATTGTTTCCGTCGTCCGCCGGGGCGGAAGCTGGTTCCGCGGGCTTCTGTTCCGTGTCTTTTTCCGCCTCGACGGCGGCCTTTTCTTCGTCTGTCATGGTAAAAACTCCTGTTCAAAATCCAATCAAAAAAGTCAGGCGGGATCGACCATGCCGATCGTCTCCCTGAAATGTTCCAGCATGACCGGCACGAGCGGGGCATTCGTGCA
Source organism: Victivallales bacterium (assembly GCA_016285335.1). Next base: position 5,472 of record JAEEQO010000059.1, read on the forward strand.
GAGGATGCCCTCCGACGGCCAGTTCGAACCGCCGTTCATGTCGAGCACAACAGCTCCGGCTTCGGACGCGATCAGCGCGCCCGCCGCCACGTCGTACTCCTTCAGCGCGATCTCCCAGTACACGTCCACGCGTCCGGCCGCCACGAAGCACAGGTCGAGCGCGGCGGACCCGCAGCGTTTGATGTCCTGCGCGATCGGGAACACGCGGTCGATGATCGGCATGTTGTTCTTCTTCAGCCCGGCCCGCAGGCAGGCGAACCCGGTGGCGACCACGGCCTTGTTGAGCGCGTCGCACCCGGATACACGGATCGGATGTCCGTCCTCGAACGCGCCTTTGCCCTTCTCGGCGGAAAACATCATGCCGAGGCGCGGCGCATACACGCACCCGGCGATCGTCGTGCCGTTTTCTTTCAGCGCGATGGAGATACAGAAGAACGGGTGGCCGTGCACGAACGACTGCGTGCCGTCGATGGGGTCGACCACCCAGCAGAACGGCGAATCCTGGTCGCGGCGACCGTACTCCTCGCCGAACATGCCGTGTCCGGGGAACCGCTTCTGCACTTCCGAGGCGATCAGCGTCTCGACCGCCTTGTCCGCAACCGAAACGATGTCCTTCGGCGTGCCCTTGCAGGAAATGTCGGACGCCTTGATGTGGTTGAAGTATTTCATCGCCTCGGCTCCCGCGAGCCGCGCGATCTCCTGAATCTGCGTGATATATTCCATAATGAACGTTCCTTTCACTCAGTCCAGCCTGACCTGCCCGATCAGCTCCGTGACCGAGGCGATCCCGTGCGAATCCAGATAGGCGTTCAGCTCCTCGATCACGCGCATCGGTGCGCGCGGATCGGCGAAGATGGCCGTGCCGACCGCCACGGCGGACGCGCCCGCGAGCAGGAATTCGACCGCGTCCAGGCCGTTCATGATGCCGCCCATGCCGATGATCGGGACGGAGACCGCCTTCGCCGCCTCGTAGACGAGCTTGATGGCGACCGGCTTCACCGCGGGACCGCTCATGCCGCCCGTGATGTTCGCGATCTTCGGGCGGCGCGTCTCCACGTCGATCGCCATGGCGGGGATGGTGTTGATGAGGCTCAGGATATCGCTGCCCGCGTCCTGCGCCGCCAGCGCGAAGTCGGCGATGCGCGACACGTTCGGGCTGAGCTTGGTGATGAGCGGGATGGTCGTGGCCCTGCGGACGGCGGAAACGACCGAGGCGAGCGCCTTCGGGTCGGTGCCGAACGCCAGTCCGCCTTCCTTCACGTTCGGGCAGGACACGTTGATCTCCAGCGCGGCGATGAAGTCCTTTTCGGCTTCGAGCCGTTCGGCAACATATGCGTAATCTTCGGGCTTCCTGCCCCAGATGTTCACGATCACGGTCGCCTTCGTCTTCTTCAGGTGCGGCAGGTAGTGGTCGCCGGTCAGAAACGCGTCGATGCCGGGCCCCTGAAGCCCGATGGCGTTCAGCATGCCGCCGGTGACCTCCGCCACGCGCGGCGTGGGGTTGCCGTGCGACGCCCACGGGGCAATGCCCTTCACGACCACCGCGCCGAGCTGTTCGACCGGAAAAAAGTCCTCGTATTCCTCGCCGTATCCGAACGTGCCGGACGCGGTCATGACCGGGTTCTTCAGCGAGAGCGGACCGAGTTTGACGTTCAGATCAGCCACAGTACACCTCCTGCGCGGGGTAGACCACGCCTTCCTTGCAGCTGCGCGAATACCGCCAGCCGTCCGGAGAGTTTTTGTCCACGACCTTGATCACGCAGGCGAAGCACGCGCCCACGCCGCAGCCCATGCGCTGGTCCATGCTGATCTCGCACTTCAGCCCGAGTTTCGCCGTCGTTTTCGCCAGCGCGTACAGCATCGGCGCGGGGCCGCAGCCGTACACGAACGTATTCGCGGGGAATTCGCTCTTCCGCGCTTCCATGAGCTCGGTCACAAAGCCTTTGAACCCGCGCGAGCCGTCGTTCGTGGCCGTCTCCACGCGCCAGCCGAGCGCCTCGTATTCATCGATCAGGATGAAGTCGGATTCCGTGCGGGCTCCGAGGAACAGGATGCCCGGACGCGGCGACTTCTTCGCCAGGAACAGCGTCGAGGCGGACCCGTACCCGCCCGCCGCGATCACGGGGAACGTGGTTTCGTCCGGCATGGTGTAGCTCGTGCCGAGCGGACCGAGGATGCGGCAGGATTCGCCCGGCTTCATCTGTGCCAGACGCTCCGTGCCCGCGCCGACGACCTTGAACACCAGCGTGAGTTCGCCCGTCGCGGGGTCGGCGTCGCAGATGCTGAACGGACGCCGCAGGATATGGTCGAGCGCGTCGCCGATGCGCACATGCACGAACTGGCCCGGCTTCGCCTCCGCCGTCACGTGCGGCGCCTGGAATACGATCCGGTGGTACGCCCCGTGCAGGACGCCGCACCGGAGGATGGTGCAGGGAAGATCATTCATAAAAGACAAAGGCTCCTCGTGGATGACTTGTTTTTAATTCAATAATATACAGCCTCGCGCCCGAAACGTCAAGACCGTTGCCGCATTTTCCCGCCGTTCGGCGCAAAAACCGCCGCAAACGCCGGAAATAATTCGCTGCTACGCCTGGCGTCCGCCTCAGCCGTCATTCCTCCGTTTTTTCCGGAAATCATACTTGAAAAACAAGTATGGCGGGGTATATTATCTAAAAAATTATTTCCTAAAACATATTCACAATTCCACCCCCAAAACACAAACAGAGGAACGCAAGAAATGAAAAAAACACTCTGTCTCCTCGCCGCGCTCACGGCCGGAATGCTCTGGCAGACCGCCGAAGCCCGCGAAGTCGTCAGCCTCTCCGGCTCCGGCTGGAAACTCTGGCGCGACACCGCCGCAAAATGGCAGTCCGAAAAGGTCGTCGTCCCCGGCACTCCGCTCGACCAGATCCCCGCGCATCAGCCCACCGGCGGCTGGGACGCCCTGAACAAGGCCGACCGCAAGGACGTCTCCGTCCCGGGCACCGTCGAACAGTATTTCACGGACATGTCCGCGCTGGAAAAGGACTACACGATCGACCCGAAGAACTTCTGGCAGCCGCTGCAAGGGGTTTCCTGGTGGAGCCGCACGTTCAAGGTCGACCAGGACCTGACTGGCAAGAAGGTGTTCCTCCGCTTCTCCGCCCTCACCTACCAGGCCGAGATCTTCCTGAACCATGAGCTCATCGCGTGCGACGCCGCGTGCGACACCGAGTTCGTGCTGGACATCACCGGCAAGCTCAAAAAGGGCGACACCGCCAGCCTCGACATCCGCATCACCAACCCCGGCGGCGACTACGACTGGACCGACTATATCCCGTTCACCTGGAACGGCATCAAGCTGAACGGCCGCCGCGCCGTCGGCGGCGTGACCGGCCACGTCTCCCTCGAGATCACCGATCCCGTCTACATCGACGACGTCTACATCATGAACACCCCCGATCCGAAGACGGTCGAGGTCCGCATCACTGCGATCAACGACACCGGCAAGGACGTGGAGGAAGATTGCACCGTCCGGCTCGTGCAGGACAATGTCCCGGTCATCGCGGGCGAGACCGTCAAGCTCAAACCCGGCGAAAACCTCATCACCCGCAAGTTCACGCACGCGAACGCGGAGCTGTGGGACCTCGACAACCCGAACCTCTACACCATGAGCGTGAAGATCGGCGACGAAGAAGAGGTCCAGACGTTCGGGTTCCGCTGGTTCGGCCCCGAAGGCATCGGCAAGGACGCCATGTTCCGCCTCAACGGCAAGCGCATCGTGCTCCGCTCCGCCATCAGCTGGGGCTGGTGGCCCGTCACCGGCACCATCCCCCTGCCCGAATACGCCGCGAAGCAGATCAAGGCCGCGAAGGACTTCGGCATGAACATGCTGAACTTCCACCGCCACATGGGCCAGGACATCGTGCTCCAGGAAGCCGACAAGCAGGGCCTCCTGTACTACGCCGAGCCCGGCGGATTCATCTCCGGCAGCCAGTCCCCCGAAGGCCGCGTGATCGCAAAGGAACGCGTCCGCCGCATGGTGAAGAAATTCCGTTCGCACCCGTCCCTCGTCATCTACAACCTCATCAACGAGCTCGGACTCGGTCGCGAGCAGCATGACCAGAACTGGTATTCCAGCATGGTCTCCTTCACGCACCAGAACGACCCGTCCCGCATCGTGGTCCTCACCAGCGGCTGGAGCAAGGAAGGCATCGACGTCGAAGACTACAACAAGATGAACTGCATGCCCTTCGACGACAAGGTCTATCAGGTCGGCTTCCGCGACAACCACAACGCCACCGGCCCGAACATCTCCTACCCCGCGAACTACTACACGAACAGCACCCGCTACTGGAACTACACCCAGAACAAGGAAGAGCTCATCTTCTGGGGCGAGGAAGGCGCCATCTCCACCCCGCCGCGCCTTGAGCTCATCATGGACGAACTGAAGCAGATCGGCCAGGACGGCATGGACGGCGAGGACTACAAGAACTGGTACAAGCGCATGAACAAGTACCTCGACGAGAAGGGCCTCCGCAAGGACTACCCGACCGTCGAAGCCTTCACCACCGAGCTCGGCAAGGTCGGCATCCGCCATCAGGGCCGCCGCATCGAGATCATCCGCCTCAACAACATCACCGACGGCTACGCGATCAACGGCTGGGAAGCCATGCTCCGCGAGAACAACTCCGGCGTCGTCGACACCTTCCGCAACCCGAAGGGCGACCCGGCGATCCTCCGCGCCTACAACGCCCCGCTGAAGCTCGCGGTCCACACCCCGACCCCGTCGTTCACCGTGCCGAACACGATCACCGCCGACATCCACATCATCAACGAGGAGAACCTGAACGGCGAGTTCACGCTGGTCGTCCAGCTCGTCCAGGACGGCAAGGTCGTCAGGGAATCCGAACAGAAGGTGAAGGTCACCGGCGGCGACGTCTACGGCGAACTCCTCGCCGAAAAGGTCCAGATCCAGGTCGACGCCCCCGGCGTTTCCCTCATCAAGGCGTTCCTGAAGGACACCAAGGCCGAAGGCGACATGGAAGTCACCGCGGTCGACAATTCGAAGATCAAGCTCCCCGCCGGCAAGACCTACGCCGTGTATGAAAATCCGCAGCCTCAGGGCCAGCAGGGCCAGGGCGGCTTCGGCGGCGGCCAGGGCAGACCCGGCGGCTTCGGCGGCGGTCAGGGCGGCAGACCCGGCATGGGCGGCCGCGGCGGCCAGCCCCAGCAGTCGCTCGTCAGCATCCTCAACGCCGCGGGCGGCAACTTCCAGACCTTCCAGCCCGGCTCCGGCATGAAGCCCGACGTGCTCATCGTGACCCAGCGCTATCCCGTTCCGCAGAGGATCCAGGCGAACTCCATCGCCACGCCCGACGGAATCGCCGGTTCGTTCCGCCTGACCTTCCTCGTCGACGGCGAAAAGCGCGCCGAACGCAACGTCCGCCAGCTCGAACTGGCGCTCCCGGACGGCGGCACGCCCGATCCGAACGTGCCCATGACCGCCGGGTACACGGTCCTCTTCGAAGGACAGTACATGCCGAACGCCGACGGCGACTACAACTTCAAGATCGAAGGTCCGACCAAGGCCGACGACCAGCTGAGTTTCAAGGTCGACGGCAAGGAAGTCGCGGTCGCCGCCGACGGCACCGCCACCGTCAAGCTTTACCGCGGCGTCCCCGCGCAGCTGGCGATCTCCATGACCAAGAAGGCCGCGCAGCGCTTCAACGTCCTCTGCTTCCCGCCGAACGGCAATTCCGTCGACGTGAACGCCGTCGTCGAGCTCGCGAAGGCCGGCACGCAGGTCATCGTGCTCAACGACGTGGAAAACTGGGCCCCCACGATCGCCGCCGCGAACGGCAAGATCAAGTATCTCGGCAGCTTCCGCCTCGGCAACAACTGGGTCGGCGGCCAGTATTTCTGCAAGGACCACCCGGTGTTCGACGGCTTCCTGAAGCCCGCCGTGCTCGACTACGCGTTTGACGCCGCCGTCTCCAATCCGCGCTCCGCCATCATCATGGAGGGCGCCGACGAGGAGCTCATCGCCGGCGCATGGCACTCCCTCGGCTGCCGCATGGGCACCGCCATCGGCCGCGCGAAGACCGGCGCGGGCTCCATGATCTACAGCACGCTCGGACTCACGAACTACAATGATCCGGTCTGCCGCAGACTCCTCTTCAACCTCATCGAGTACGCCGCAGGACGCGACCGTTCCGACATCGTGGACCGCCGCAACGACTAAGGCCAGCAAGCTCTAAAAAAACAAACAGGCGGGGAGGACAAGTCCTCCACCGACATAGTGCCGGGCTTCGCTCCGGCACATTTTACGAAAGTACAAAACAGGCGGCAATCCTCTCATCGGGGTTGCCGCCGTTCTTTTTGCCCGGACAAAAGATAAGTCGTATCAGTCTTATACGACCGATACGACCGATATGTCCTATGCGATCAGGTCCGTCGTTCTGTTCGCGCCTCGTCCGAGGCGCGTGTGAGGGACCTCGCCGCCGTTTTTTACTTGCCTGCCGCGGCGTCCGCTTTCAGCTTCGTGATGCGGTCGAGCGCGCGCTGCGCTCCGCCCTCGAAACCGCCGTCCACGGCCTTGCGGTACCAGTTCTCCGCTTCGTCCAGGTTCTTTTCCACGCCCTCGCCGTTCTCGTAGCACACGCCGAGTTCATAGAACGCCGCGGGGCAGTCCTGGTCGGCGGCTTTGCGGAACCATGCGACGGCTTCGGCTGGGTCAAGCGCCGTGCCGATGCCTTTGCAGAGGAACCGTCCGTAGAAGAGCTGCGCCCAAACGTAGCCGAGCTCGGCGGACTGCCGCAGCAGCCCGGCGCACTCGACGTCCTTGTCCTGCCGGTCGAAGAGCTCGATCGCCTGCTGGTACAACGCGAGCGCCTGCGTCTCCGGGCTGGACTCCAGCGCTTTCGCCTTCTCGACGCGGATGATCGCGCTCTGCGCTTCCTCGATTTTTGCCTCAAGCGCCTTTTTATACCAGGCAAGCGACTCGTCCAGATTCCGGTCCACGCCCTCGCCGTTCTCATAGCAGACAGCGAGCTCGTAGAACGCCACGGCGCATCCCTGATCGGCGGACTTGCGGAACCATTCCACGGCGGCGGGCATGTTCTGCTCCACGCCGACGCCCTTCTTCAAACTCCCGCCGTAATACATCTGCGCCCAGGCGTTGCCCATCTCGGCGGACTGCCGCAGGCAAGCCGCGCCCTCCTCGACCTTTTGCTTTTCAAAAAGCTCGTATGCCTGCTTCAGAAGCCGCTCCGGCTCGGTCAGATTGCTGTCCGCGTTCATCCGCGACCATATCGCGAGCCCCGCGAATCCGAGCAGCAGAACAACCCAGAGAATGATCACGGCCTTATTCGATTGTTTGCCGCCGCCGCATCCGCAGGAGCAGCCGCCCGACGCCTTTTCCTGTTCAGCCGGGGCCTTGCTCTCTTCGTTCCGTTCCATATTTCAATTCCTCGTTTCAGGTTGGGTAATTGGATTCGAATAATCTAAAAATATACATCCTGCGGCATTAAAATCAAGCGGATTCCGGGAAAAACCGGAGGGACCGTCAGTCCATTCCCTCGCCGGACTTCGCTTTCATCGTTTCGAGGCGTTCGAGCGCGGTCCGCGCATTGTAGGCGGATCCGGCATCCTCCAGCGCCTTGCGGAACCACCCCTCCGCCTCGTTCAGGTCCCGGTTCACGCCCTCGCCGTTCTCATAGCAGATCCCGAGCTGGTAACACGCCTCGGCACAATTCTTTTTCGCGGCTTTGCGGAGCCACTTCACGGCTTCGGCAGGGTTCGGCTCCGCGTAGAATCCGTTCTTCAGGCGTTCGCCGTAGTAAAGCTGCGCCCACGCGTTGCCCATCTCGGCAGACTCCCGCAGCAGCTCCGTGCTCCGGGCGAACTCCTGCTGGCCGTACAGCGTGTACGCCTCGTTCAGGAGACGTTCCGCCTCGGCCGCCCGCTTCTGCTGCGAATACGAATACCAGCTGAAGCCGCCGAGCAGGAACGCCATCCAGATCGCGACAACGATCTTGTTCGAGCCCTTCATCCCGCCGCGATCGCGGGGTTGTCCGCCCGGGTCCTGCGCCTGTGCCGCCTGCGTTTTGTCCGCTTCGTTCTGCTCCATCGCGGAGTCCTGATTCCTTTCCGTCCGGGAGTCTCCGGACCGCACGTGATTTGCCGTTTTCGTAACAATATACACGCTGCGGGAGCAAAATCAAGCGTCGATCCCAAAAAAGGACTGCGCTGCAAATCGCGGCCGCCTCTGCCCGCAGAATGCTTCAGGAACTACACGAAAAAAGTTCAATCTTTCCGGTTTCCGGCTTGCTTTTTATGTAAAAAGAGGTTATATTAGACAAAAATGCGCCGGATCCGCCTGAAAAACGGCATTCCCGCGTACACAATGAAATCCCGAAACCAACCCAAACATAAAACCGAAAGGCAACCCAACATGAAAAAGATCCTGATGTCCCTCGTGTGCCTCGCCCTCGGCGCGTCCGTCTTCGGCGCCGACCTCTACATCTCCCAGGCCAACGGCAAGAAGAAAGGCCCCGGCACGAAGGAAGAGCCCTTCAAAGCGCTCCTCGACGCGGTGAAGGCCGCCCAGCCCGGCGACACCATCCACATGGCCGCCGGCAACTACTCCGGCGCGCTCGGAGCCAGCGAGATCATCATCGACAAGCCCGTCACCATCATCGGCGGCTACGACGAGAAATTCGAGACCCGCGACCTCGCCAAGTACACCACCAAGATCCAGCCCCCGAACGACAAGAACGACTCCAAGGGCATCGGCGTCATCACGCTGAAGCTCCCGAACGGCAAAGGCCCCGACATGGTCCTCGACGGCATCGTGATCGACCAGTCCTTCATGAACAGCTATCACGACACCAAGGGCAAACCCGAAGGCGTCGAGACCGGCATGTGGCTCGAACCCCCGGCACACGGCTCCAAGGACAAATTCGCCTCCGCGAAGTCCTACTCCATCTACAGCGAAACGCAGGGCCGCTTCGAAGGCAACATCATCATTAAGAACTGCGTCTTCTCCAACAGCGGCAACTACGGCATCAACCTCAACCTCTACAAGGGCAAAGTCACCGTCGAGAACAATCTCTTCGTCGCCTGCCGCATGATCTCCTGCAACGTCCTCTGCTCCAGCGCCCAGAACG
>JAEEQO010000260.1 GCA_016285335.1 Victivallales bacterium
CCTGTCTTCAAGCCTTGACAAAACGATAACAAAGGCTTATTTTATGGTAACGAAGAATCGCATCCGGCGGTTCTTATCCGTTAACAGCCGAACACTATCGCGAAAATGAATTGATAGAGGTTCCCTTCACGTAGAAATCCGTGTTTCGGATCCGTCACAAGAGGGGAATAACATTTGACCTCCTTTTTTTACAATTTTTGTCCATATGGTCTTTTTTCCCGGACGGAAACACCCTCGAATCCTAAAAAAAAGTTAGTTTTTTCTATTTTCGGCTTGCAATCCCCGTTTTACGGGATATAGTTAAGTATTGACGCTTCGTGGCGGGAATCCGTTCCCGCGACGGGGCTGCGGCATGGAAAGATTCCCGCGTCCGCGTTTATCCCCTATATAACAACATCTTATAAAAATCATAAACAACACTATATAAACACAATTCACCATTCCATCCCCGAAGGAAGCGTCCGACCGGCGCTTTTTTCTTGGAAGGCCCAAACGGAGATAGGAAAAATGAAAAACATCATTCCCTTAATCACGGCAGTTCTTCTGGGGCTCGCGGCGATCTTCGCGGTCAGCAAGACCGTAAAACACAACGAGAAACCCGATGAACGGATGCGCTATGTCCTGATCGTGACCGGCGAGATCATGCCGGGCGAACTGATCCAGGAGAGCCGGATCGGCGTCAAGGCGGTCCCGGAAAGCGCCGCACCGAAAAACAGCATCGACGAGAGCAATCGCGCGTTCACGTTCAACCAGCGCGCGAAAAGAAAGATCTCTCCGGGCGACTACATCCTGTACTCCGACATTGAGCTCGACCAGAGCAAGAGCCATGCCCTGGGCGACGGCCAGTGGGGCGTGACGGTCACGTTCGCCGACGCCGTCCTGACGAAAATGCTCCAGCCCGGCGACGACATCGCCATCATCGGCACGTTCGTCTACCAGGATTCCATCCGCACGGAAAAGAACGAGGACGCCGAGGCGAAAGTGGTGTCAAAGACGGTCACGGCGGTCATTTATCCGCGCGTCAGCATTCTGGAGATCCAGGGCGGCAGCGTGCTGCTCTCCCTGCCGCCCGAGCAGGCGATCGCGATGACCGCGATCCAGCGCAAGGCGCAGCTCTACCCGATCCTCCGCAAGAAAAAAGACGACAACGCCCTCAGCCGCATGGACGGCGGCATGTTCGAGGATTCCGCGCTGGTCAATATGCTGCAGGGACTTCAGAAGATCGAAATCCCGCTCGTTCCCTCCGAAGTCAAACAATAACACAAACATAACAACAACATAGGCAGGTCCAAACATGAAAAAAATCATCTACTGTCTGGTGCTGCTGTTTTCCGTCTGCACGATTTTCGCGGAAGACGAGAAGATCAGCATGATCGTCGGCACGACCAAGAGCATCCGCGTCCCGTTCGTGGTCGAGAGCTACAAGCTCGTCCCGGCCAAGTCGGACATCGTGAAGGTGGAAACCTCGGAATCCTACATCCGCGTCATGGCGTCGAAAGTGGGCGAGGTGAATCTGACCGTTTCCGGCGGCGGCATGAGCAACAACTACACCATCACCGTGAAATCCAACCTGGCCCAGACGCTCCGCAAACTGCGCAACGACCTTGACGCCCTCACGGAGCTCGACATCTCCACGAACGAGGACCAGATCGTGATTCACGGCACGGTCACGAACCCCGAACACTGGACGCTCCTCATGAAGGTCCTCCCGAACTACTCCGGGAAAGTCGTCAACTTCGCCACGTTCAAGCCCTCCGCGGAAACCGTGATGAACCTGAAGAAAATGCTGACCGACGCCGGATTCATCTTCGCCGAAGCGGACAAGAAACCGAACGTCGGCGAGCTCTCCATGAAGATCGCGTCCGACGCGATCACCCTGACCGGCGAACTCTACAGCCAGAAGGAAGTCGACCAGATCAACCAGATCCTGTCCACCCAGACCTGGCTGGTCGTCGGCGGCCGCACCGATCCGTCCCGCGGGCAGATCCAGGGCATCGTGAACCTGTCCGTCGTTGACACCGTGCTGCAGGTCGACATCGTCTACGTCGGCATCCAGGAAACGGATTCGCAGAAGGAAGGCTCCAACTCCAATATCTTCGGCGGTTTCTCCACGCAGGGCCTTTACGACCTGGTCGCGGGCAGAGGCAGCGGCTCCGCCGTCATCAACGGCAACATGGACGCCACCGTCCGCTTCCTCGCCTCGAACGGCATCTCCCGCACCTACCACGCCGGCCATGTGAGCTTCAGCAACAACGATCCGCAGGGCGGCTCGCTCCACACCGGCGGCACCGTGTACGTGAAAGTCAACGGCGTCGAAAACGGCAGCCTGCAGAACATCCAGTACGGCCTGAACATCAAGGTGAGCGGCGGCCTCGTTTCCCCGAGCCGCACGAAGCTCACGCTCGACCTGACCAACTCCGCGCTGCTCGGCTCCTCCGGCGACTCCTACACGCTGTCCGAGGACACCACCAAGCAGACCGTGTTCTGCGACCTCGACAAGACCATCGTCGTTGCCGGTTCCAAGAAGATCGCCCAGGACACCAGCAAGTCCGGCCTCCCGGTCCTCAGAAACACCCCCGTGCTCAAATGGTTCGTTGCGGAAGACCGCGACTCCACCACGGAAACCCGCCTGCTGATCCTCGCCTGCCCCCGTCTCGTGAAGTCCAACCCCGACGTGCAGATCGAGATCCCGCTTGACCAGGAAACCGCGGG
>JAEEQO010000060.1 GCA_016285335.1 Victivallales bacterium
GAGTCATAGTCGCCATCCTAACACTGTTCGGCTCACGTGCGCAAACGCTTTCGGGATGTCTTTCATCACCCGGATGCACTGATGTTTCACCCGCTTCGTCCCCGTTTTGACGAGGTTCGACACCGTGCAGTAGAAATCGGTTGCCGCTTCGATAAGCCGGTAGGCGCCAGCACGCAGACTGGCGCCGACCGAATGAATAAAACCAAAGGAATATTCCGGCATCGGCAGGGAGAAAGCGAGCGTCCCCGCTTCCAGCCTGACCGGGAAGCCGAAATATGTCCCGAGGGAATTCTGGAGGCCCGGAAGTCCGCACATGAAGCCGCCTTCCCGCTGCGGGATGATGCCGCAGAAGGAAATCGCGTACTCGCGTGCGCAATCAGAAAATCTGAATTTGAGTTCCGGGCTCACAGGATCGTCCTTTGCCTTTGGATCGAATTACTTATTCTCGTTCTTCTGGAGAACGCCAGCTTCGACCATCTTGTCGATGAGCTGCTGCATGGAGTTCATGGCGCCGAGGAAGCCCTGCGGAGGCATGATCACGCGGATGTTCGCCACGGGGGTCGGGGCTTCGCCTTCACCGGCGGGCTGAAGGGTGACGAAGTCGAAACGGACCATGTTGCCGGCGAAGTGGATCTGACCGATGCCGTCTGCGAAGATTTCTTTTTTGTCTGCCATTTTTAAGTTTCCTTATGTAGGTTGGTTTTGTTTTGGTTTTTGTGTCGTTGGGGACGAAAAGCAAAAACGTGACATCCGAATCCGGTTCCGATCGTACAGGCCGAACCGGCGGGATGAATCCCGGTATGCTTCAAAAACTGATATTATTATACTCCACCTTTCGGAAAAAAGCAAGCCCCTTTTTGACGTTTTTTTAAAAAAAAGTCGTTTCCCACTCATTATGAATGAGAAAAAACTTCAAAAAAGTTCCTTGTTTTTGATCTTTGCCCTGCATTTTCCACCTGAACACACCTCAAATGCCGCTGAAACGCATATTATCTCCGCACAAAAACCGCCTGAAATGCCATCGGGCAACGCATTCTCCGGCATCCTTCGTGTTACGTTCATATCAAGCTCAATTCCTGTTCAAAAACCGGCTCTTCGGCATCCGGCGGAACCGTCAGCCGGAGACAAACCGGCCGGGAGCGGTCCCGTTTCGGAACGCACGCCCGGCCAAGTTCAAATCAGGCTCGGTTCAGGCTCATTTGTCGAACGCCTGGATCATGTCAAGCATGATATTGACGGATTCGTTGAGGTACGGATCCGGCTCGTCGTCCTTCTTGTTCTTTTTGGAAGAGGACGATCCCTGGCGTTCGGTCTTGTAGATCTTGTCCTGTTCCTTCTGGATGGCTTTCTCGCGTTCGTATTCCGCCCAGCGCTTGTCGAAATCGAGCGGGACGTCCTTGTTCTTCCGAATCTCCTCGTAGAGGGCGATGTCGGCAGCCAGGCGCTTGAACAGCGGGTCGGCGTTCACGCGCTCCTCGGACTTCTTTTTGAGCTCGGAAATCAGGCCGGGCGTCACGGCATATTTGCCGTCGTAGACGGAATAGCGCACGGGCCGGATCGTATCGTACGGGAGCGCATGCCGGAGCGCGCGTTCGCCGGTCTTCTCCTCGGCGTCGGAGAATCCGGGCAGCGGGATGTCGGCGTCGACGCCCTTGATCTGGGTGGATTCGCCGTTGATGCGGTAGAATTTCGCGTTGGTAAGCTTGATCTGGCCCGCGCTGAAACGTTCGGACGCGAGGTAGAGCATGTAGTTGTCAAGATCCATCACGACCTGCACGGTGCCTTTGCCGTGCGTGTGCGGGTCGCCGACCACGACGGCGCGGTGGTAATCCTTCAGCGCGGCGGAGAAGATCTCCGTGGAGGACGCGCTGTAACGGTTCACCATCACGAGCATCGGGCCGCCGTATGCCACCTGGCCGCGGTCGTTGCCGCGCAGGACGGACGTGGAGGCTTTGTCCTTGACCTGGACGATGGGGCCTTCGGGAATGAAGAAGTCGGAGAGGTCGATGGCTTCGGTCAGGCTGCCGCCGCCGTTGGAACGCAGGTCGATGATCAGGCCGTCGATCTTCTGGTCGCTGAACTCGTTCAGGATCCTGAGCACGTCGTGCCCGGAGCTGTTGTAATCCTCGTCGCCCCGGCGGACCGCGGCGAAGTCGATGTAGAACGACGGCAGTTCGATGACGCCGATCTTCTTCGTCCGGCCGTCGGCGGTTTTCGCCTCGATGACGCGCCCCTGCGCCCTGGATTCGTTCATGGGCACCTTGCCGCGCACGATCGTGATCTTTTCCGGGGCGGCCTGGGCGCCCTTGCGCGCGGGCAGAATCGTGATAGTGACGCGCGATCCCTCCTTGCCGCGGAGAAGCGTCACGACTTTCGAAAGAGGCATATCCATCACATCGACCGTCTCGCCGCCTTCCTGCGCGACGCCGATGATGCGGTCGTTCTCGCGGAGCGTGCCTTCCTTGTCGGCGGGACCGTTCTGCACGACCTCGACGACCTTCGTGTAGCCGTCCTCGGAGGACAGCACCGCGCCGATGCCGGACAGGTTGAGGGACAGATGGATGTCGAAGTCCTCGCCTGTGGCGGGCGACATGTAGGTGGAATGCGGGTCGCAGACGTTCGCGAACGCGGTCAGATAGCCCTCCAGCACGTCGACAGGCTCCATGCCGGCGACCGTGGTGCAGAGCTGGTCAACGCGCTTCTGGACGCGCTGTTCGGGCGTGAGCAGGGAAACGACGGGAGCGGGAGCCTCTTCCTCCTCGTCCTTGCCGGACGCTTCGCCGTCCTTGTTTTCAGCTTTCTTCTTTTCCTCGGCCTCTTTCGCATCCTCCTCGGCGGCCTTGTCGCTCATGCGCGCCACGATCAGCTCGTTCTTGATGCGTTTCGCCCAGATCTCGTGCTGTTCTTCCACGGTCTTCGGCCACGGGGCTTCCTCGCGGTCGATGCAGTACGTCTCGTCCGGGTCATACTGTACGGGCTTGGAGAGAAAATCGCGGGCGAAGTCGCGGTATTCGGCGAGGCGGATCGAACGCGCGTTGAAGACGTCGAACGCGAACTGGACGTTTCCGGCGGAAGCGTTCTTCGCCAGGTCGTCCTTGGCCTTCGCGAAAGCGTCGATATCCTCCTGAAGGAAGAAAATGTGCGTCGGGTCCAGGAAGCGCAGATATTCGTCGAAGACTTCGCCGGAATACTCCGCGTCCATCTTGCGTTTCGTGTAATGCTCTTTCGCCAGCAGTTGAACGACCAGGGAAGAGATGAGCCCCATCTTCCGGTCGGGCGACTTCAGGGAGACCGTCGTGACGGGCACGGACGAAGCGGCGTCCTGGGCGGACAGTGACGGGGCAGATACGACGGACACGGACGCGGCGGTCGCGGCAATCAGGAAAATAGCGCAGGTCTTGCGGATGAAAACGTTCATGATCAGTCAAACTCCGGTTGCGGGAAAAGCTGCAGGGGCAAAAAGACGAACATTCATATAAGATACCACGATTTCCCGAAAATCCAACGGCATTTCACGCATTTTCCCTTTTTTTTCTCTTTTTTGGCATTTCAACTTGTCAAAACTGCTTTCGTGCAGTATATTATTATTTTGACTAGCGTCTTTAATCCGGAGAAAAATACTATGCCCGAAGATGATACCTTTCAGGTCGCATGCCCGCGCTGCGGCGAAACGTTCAATGTCCCGATCCTCCTCCTCGAAAAAAAGGCCCAGTGCCCCGGCTGCGGAGCGAAATTCGCCATGGAACCCCCGCCTGGCCCCGCCGGACGTGAACTGAAAGCGCGCGCCATGCGTGCCAGGGAAGAGGCCGCCAGCTCCGAAACGGGCTCCGTCCACATCCCGCTCAAAGGCGCAAAGGCTCCCTCCCGTCCGTCCACGAACACCGTGAAGCTCGCGCGTTTCAAGTCCGGCGCGGAGGAAAACAACGAAAAGCTCGCCTCCGTCCAGAACCAGCAGGCCGGCTCCGGCGTCCACGTCGACCAGGAAGCCATCCAGAAGGAACTCGCCCAGAACGCCTCCTCCGGCCGCCGCCGCACCATTTCCTCCGGCGTGAAGGCCGCCCCGGCTCCCGAAAAGAAGTGGTGGGAGTTCTGGAAAAAATGATCCTGAGACGCCGGGCGGCGCGGACATGGATTCCCGCTGAAAACCCGGCGAACGAACCAGTTTTCAACGTCAAATTCAAATAAATCATCCGAAAACAGGAGAACCCGCACATGTCCGAAGAACTTCAGGGACTTTTGAACAAGATCCAGGCCGAAGGTCTGGAAAAGGCCGAAACGGAACGCGCACGCCTCGTCGCCGAGGCGAAGGCCGAGGCTGACAGGATCATCGCCGAGGCGAAGGCCGAAGCCGACAGGATCCGCAGAGACGCCGAATCCGACGCCGAAGCTTCCCAAAAGAAAGCCGACGCCGCCGTCAAGCAGGCCGCGCGCGACGTCGTGATCTCCCTGAAAGACGACCTCCAGGAAAAACTCCGCGCCGTCGTCCGCGAGGCCTCCGCGCAGGCCATGACGACCGAAGCGATGGCAGGTCTCATCGCGAAGATCGCGAACCAGTTCGCGGCAAACGCCGCATCCGGCGCCGAGGTCATCCTTCCCGCCCGCGAACGCGAAGAAGCCGCGCAGAAGCTCATCGGCTGCCTGCCGGAAGTCCTGAAGAAGAACGCCTCCGTCCAGCTCGGACGCGGATTCGCCGCCGGGTTCAAGATCGGGTTCAACGATTCCGAGGTCTTCCTCGATTTCAGCGACGAAGCGCTCGCGGAAGTCATCTGCGAATTCGTCGGGCCGAAGCTCGCCGCCGTCATCAAGTCCTGACCGCCGCACCCCGCCTCATATAAGGATCCGTCGCGATGAATCTTTATATCTCGCTCGTTTCCTCCCTGCCGCTCCTCAAAATGACCGAGGCGCCGCTCGTGAGCTACGGGAAATTCATGTCGGACTGCGCGGGCATGCTCGACGCGAAGCACATGGACCTGCTCCGGCGGTTCCCGCTCGTCCCGGGCGTCGTTCCCGGACAGAAGCCGCAGGATGCCGCCACGGACGATCCGAACGCGATCGAAGCGTTCATCGGGCAGTTTCCGAAGGGCTCCCTGGCGCAGGAATATCTCCGTTTTGAGACCGCGCTCCGCCACAGCGCCATGAAACTCCGCGCCGCCAAGCTCGGCGCGGCGTTCGCCGTCCCGAAGCCCGGCTTCACTTTCTTCGATTCCGAGGCCGAACGCGCGGTACGCATCGCGTTTGCCGCGCCGAATCCGGTCGAACGCGAACGCCTCCTCGACACTGCCCGCTGGGCCAAGCTCGACGAACTCGAGGCGAAGAACCTCACCCGCTTCAATTTCGATACACTCTGCGCCTACAGCATCCGCATCCAGATCGCGGAGAAGTGGGCCGCCAGGGCCGCCGGGAACTCCGCAGAGGGGCTCGACAGGACCGTCTCGTCCGTCCGCGCCGGCGATCCCGCCCTCCAAAGCTGACAAAAACACACATAACATATCAACCATACGAACGCAGGAGCGTGAACTCACATGCCTGAAACTCAGAAAGGACGCATCAAAGGCGTAAACGGAAACCTGGTCACGGTGGAATTCGACACCGCGGTCATGCAGAATGAAGTCGCCTACGCCGTCATCGGCGACAAACGCCTCAAAGGCGAGGTCATCCGCGTGCGCGGCAACCGCGCCGACCTCCAGATCTACGAAAGCACCGCCGGACTCAAGATCGACGACCCGGTCGAATTCTCCGGCGAAATGCTCAGCGTCGCCCTCGGCCCCGGCCTCCTCACCAAGGTCTACGACGGCCTCCAGAACCCGCTGAACCTCCTCGCCGAAAAGGCAGGGTTCTTCCTTCAGCGCGGCCTCTACCTCGACGCCCTCGACATGGAATCCGTCTGGGACTTCACCCCGATCGCCAAGCCCGGCGACAAGCTCGTCGCGGGCGACTACATCGGCAGCGTCCCCGAAGGCATCTTCACGCACTACATCATGCTTCCCTTCCGCTTCAACGGCTCCTGGGAAGTCGTCTCCGTCGCGCCCGCAGGCCCCCGCAAGATCACCGACGCGGTCGCCAAGGTCCGCAGTGAAGACGGCGAGGAACGCGACGTCTCCATGGTCCAGTACTGGCCCGTCAAGCTCCCGATCTCCTGCTACAAGGAAAAGCTCCTCCCCGTCAAGACGCTCATCACCCAGCAGCGCACCATCGACACCTTCTTCCCCGTCGCGACCGGCGGCACGTTCTGCACCCCCGGACCGTTCGGCGCTGGCAAGACCGTGCTTCAGCACTCCATCAGCCGCTACGCCGAGACCGACGTGGTCGTGATCGCGGCCTGCGGCGAGCGCGCCGGCGAAGTCGTGGAGATCCTCCGCGAATATCCCACGCTGGAAGACCCCCGCACGGGCAAGACGCTCATGGACCGCTCGGTCATCATCTGCAACACCAGCTCCATGCCGGTGGCCGCTCGTGAAGCGTCCGTCTACACCGCCGTGACCATCGCGGAATACTACCGCCAGCAGGGGCTGAACGTGCTGCTCCTCGCCGACTCCACGTCCCGCTGGGCGCAGGCGCTTCGCGAAATGTCCGGCCGCCTCGAGGAGATCCCCGGTGAAGAAGCGTTCCCGGCCTACCTCGAATCCCTGATCGCCGGCTTCTACGAGCGCGCCGGCCTCGTGCTGCTGAACAACGGCAAGACCGGCTCCGTCACCATCGGCGGTTCCGTGAGTCCCGCGGGCGGCAACTTCGAAGAGCCCGTGACCCAGGCCACGCTGAAGGTCGTCGGCGCGTTCCTCGGCCTCTCCCGCGAACGTTCCGACGCCCGCCGCTTCCCGTCCATCCACCCGCTCGACAGCTGGAGCCACTACCGCAGCATCGTCCCGGCGGACGACCTCGCGTTCGCCCGCGCCACGCTTCGCCGCGGCCAGGAAGTGAACCAGATGATGAAAGTCGTCGGCGAAGAAGGCACCAACACGGACGACTTCGTGACCTACCTGAAGAGCGAATTCCTCGACTTCGTCTACCTCCAGCAGAACACCTTCGACGCGGTCGACGCCGCCAGCGACGACAAGCGCCAGCAGTACTGCTTCGCCAAGGTCATCGGCGTCCTGAAGGCCGAATTCAAGTTCGACGACAAGGACCAGGCGCGCCGCTTCTTCCAGGAACTCCAGCTCACCTTCATCGACTGGAACTACATCGCGTTCGGTTCCGACAAGTTCAAGCATCAGGAAGAGGTCATCGACGCCAAAATCAAGGAGAGAATCGCAAATGCGTAAAGTTTACCATAAAATCATCCAGATCGCCGGCAACGTCATCACCGTCGAGGCCGACAACGTCGCGAACAACGACCTCGCCGAAGTCACCAGCGCCCGCGGCACCTCCCTCGCCCAGGTCATCCGCCTGCTCGACAACAAGGTCTTCCTCCAGGTCTTCAACGGCACCCGCGGCATCAACACAGGCGACGAAGTCCGTTTCCTCGGCCACCCGATGCGCGTTTCCGCCTCCGACGCCCTCCTCGGCCGCATCTTCACCGGCGCGGGCGTCCCGCGCGACGGACGTCCCGAAATCCACGACAACATGATCGAGATCGGCGGCCCCTCCGTGAACCCGGCGAAGCGCATCATCCCGCGCAAGATGATCCGCACCGGCATCCCGATGATCGACGTCTTCAACACGCTCGTCGAATCCCAGAAGCTCCCGATCTTCTCCATCGCCGGCGAACCCTACAACGAACTGCTCGCGCGCATCGCCATGCAGGCCGAAGTCGACGTGATCGTCCTCGGCGGCATGGGCCTCAAATACGACGACTACCTCACCTTCCGCAACACCCTCGACGAGCACGGCGCCCTCTCCCGTTCCGTGATGTTCGTCCACACCGCCGCCGACCCGACCGTGGAATGCCTCCTCGTGCCGGATATGTCCCTGGCGGTCGCCGAGAGCTTCGCCCTCGAAGGAAAGCGCGTGCTCGTCCTGCTCACCGACATGACCAACTTCGCCGACGCCATGAAGGAGATCGCCATCACCATGGAACAGGTCCCCTCCAACCGCGGCTACCCCGGCGACCTCTACAGCCAGCTCGCATCCCGCTATGAAAAGGCGGTCGACTTCGACGGCGCCGGCTCCATCACCATCCTCGCCGTGACCACCATGCCCGGCGACGACGTGACCCACCCGATCCCCGACAACACCGGATACATCACCGAAGGCCAGTTCTACCTCCGCGGCGGCCGCATCGAACCGTTCGGCTCGCTCTCCCGCCTGAAGCAGAACGTGAACGGCAAGACCCGCGCGGACCACCGCACGGTCATGGACACGATGATCCGTTTCTACGCCGACTACAAGGAAACGCTGGAAAAGCAGTCCATGGGCTTCCAGATGTCCAGCTGGGACAACAAGCTCCTCAAATACGGCAAGCTCTTCGAGAAGAACATGATGGACCTCTCCCTCAACATCCAGCTCGAAGACGCCCTCGACCTCGGCTGGAAGATCCTCGCCGACTGCTTCGACCGCACCGAAACCGGCATCAAGACCTCCCTCCTCGAACAGTTCTGGCCCAATAAGGACTGACCTCCGCCATGGCTAAGATCAAATTCACAAAGACCGAGCTGAAACGCCAGAGGGACCAGCTGAAGCAGTTCACGCGCTTCCTCCCCACGCTCCAGCTCAAAAAACAGCAGCTCCAGCTCGAGATCAGGCTCTGCGCCGAGCGGATCGCCGCAAACGAACGCAAGGAACAGGAGGCGGTCGCCAGACTCGCCGAATGGACCATGCTCTTCGGCGACGCCGACGCCGCGGCGTCCATCGCCGAAAAACTCCATATCCGCAAGGTCAACCGCGAATATGAGAACATCGCCGGCGTGAACGTCCCGGTCTACCATTCGACCGAGTTCGACCTCGAGCCGTACGACCTCTTCTCCGCCGATCCGTGGATCGACGACGGGATCGAGGCCGTGAAGGCGATCGTCGAGCTCCGCATCGAACGCGACATCATCCGCGAGCAGAACCGCCTGATCGTCCAGGAGCTCCGCGTCACCACGCAGCGCGTCAACCTCTTCGAAAAGGTGAAAATCCCGGAGGCGAAGGAAAACATCCGCCTCATCCAGATCTCCATCTCCGACAACGACATCGCCGCCGTCGCCCGTTCCAAGATCGCAAAGAAAAAACTCCAGGAGCCCGCAGCATGATCGTTCCCATGAAACTTGTTACGCTGCTCTGCCTGGAGCAGGACCGCACGGCCGCGGTCGACGCGCTCGCCGGACTTGAGCTCATGCAGCTCTGCCGCACCGCGCCGCCCGCCACGAAGGATGTCTCGGCCGTTTCCGCGCAGCTCGCCGAATGCGAACGCGTAATCGGCGTCGTCCGCAGCGCCCCGGCGATGAAGAATCCGCCCGCCGCGCCCGAAGTCGCCGACAACGAGCTCGTCGCTTATGCGTCCAAGCTGATCTCCGGCAAGGCCGCCGCGTTCAAGGAACTCGAACGCCTCCAGCACGACCTGAACCTGCTGGCGCCCTGGGGCGAGTTCGACCGTTCCGCCATCGCGAAACTTCAGGCGAAAGGCGTGTACGTCACGCTCTGCGCCACCCCGCGCAACGTCTTCGACCAGCGCAGGAAGGCGGACGAATTCCCGCAGAACGCCGCGCTTTCCGTCATTCAGATGGACAAGAACATGGTCCATTACGCGTTCGTTTCCGAAACTCCGCTCGACGCCGCGGACATCGACGCCGTCGTCCTGCCGGAGGAAACGCTCTCCGAGGCCATGAAAGCCATCGCGGACACCCGGGCCGCCCTCAAGGACGCCGACGCCGCCATCGCCGCGGCAAAGGCGCTTCTGCCGCGTCTGGAAGCGAAACTCGCCGCGCTCCGCAACCAGCTGGAGTTCGCATCCGCCCGCGACAACATGGAACAGGCAGGCGCGATCGCCTATCTGCAGGGCTACGTCCCCGTCACCCGCATCGATTCCCTGAAAGCCGCCGCCGTGAAGAACGGCTGGGCGCTTCAGATCGACGACCCGGCGGAAGACGACCAGAACGTCCCGACGTACATCGAAAAAGCGCATTTCCTGAACATCCTGGACCCGCTGTTCGATTTCATCGGCATTTCGCCCGGCTACCGCGAGAGCGACGTATATCTGTTCTTCTTTTTCTTCTTCCCGATCTTCTTCGGCATGATCCTCGGCGATGCCGGCTACGGCGCGCTGATGCTCGCGGTCGGCACGATCTGCCTGATCGCGTTCCGCGCGAAGAAAGCGGCGCGCCTCCCGCTCGTCCTGCTGATCTTCCTCGCGTCCTTCACGTTCATCTGGGGCGCGCTCAACGGTGCCTGGTTCGGGCTTCCGGCGGACGTCCTGCCGGGCTGGATGCGCGGCTGGAGCTTCATCACGGACCCGACGCACAGCGCCGCAGCCAAAAAGTTCGCGGACTTCTACAAGATCGACGTGTCGGAGCTGACCACGGACAAGCTCACGCAGTGGTTCTGCTTCCTGCTGGCGATGCTGCATCTGATGAGCGCGCACATCGTGCGATTCTTCACCGGCATCCGCAAGGACTGGCGCGAATTCTCCAACATCGGCTGGGCGCTGATGATCTTCGCGAACTTCCTGCTCGCGGTCGGCCTCATCGTCTTCAAGGGCACGTTCCCGTCCTGGGGCAAGTACGTCTACATCGCCGGCGTCGTGATCATCGCCGTCACGATCCGCCCGTCGGGCGCGCTGAACCTGCCGTTCGACCTGATCGGCAGCTTCACGGACGTGCTTTCCTACATCCGCCTCTTCGCGGTCGGCCTCTCCGGCATGTACATCGCCCAGAAGTTCAACTTCATGGGCACGATGGTCCGCGACGCCCTCGCGGAAAAGAGCCTGATCTGCGGGATCATCCTGATGGTCCTCGTCGCGGTCGCCGGACACGTCCTGAACCTCGCGCTCGGATTCCTCGGCGTGCTCGTCCACGCCGTCCGCCTGAACACGCTCGAATTCTCCAACCACATGGGTCTCCAGTGGTCCGGATTCAAGTTCAAACCCTTCTCCGCCAGACAAAACAATAACTAACCATTAAAAATACAAACAAACACACCAGGAGAAAACCATTATGAGTCTGCTTCTCAACACCCTCGCAAACGTCACCCCGGTCCTCGCCCAGACGGCCGACGCCGTCGTCGAAACGGCCAAGGCGGCCGCTCCCGCCCAGGATCTGCCCTTCTTCGAACAGAAGGCCCTGATCTACGCCGCCGCGTTCATGTCAATCGGCTTCGCCGCTATCGGTTCCGCCTACGGCTGCGGCGCCGCCTCGTGCGCCGCCATGGGCGCGTGGAAGAAATGCTACGCCCAGAACAAGCCCGCCCCGTTCCAGCTGCTGATCTTCGCGGGCGCCCCGCTCTCCCAGACCATCTACGGCATGATCGTGATGTTCATCGTGATGGGCGGCGCGACCAACATCAGCGCGGCCACCGCCGGCAACTGGATCGTCTACTCCCTCGTCGGCGTCCTCGCCGGCATCGCCATGGGCGTCTCCGCCCTCTGGCAGGGCATCAGCGCCGCCGCGGCGGCCGACGCCTTCGCCGAGACCGGCAAGGGCTTCGCCAACCAGCTGATGGCGCTCGGTATCGTCGAGACCGTCGCCATCTTCGTGCTCGCGTTCTCCATCGTCCTGCTGAGCTCCCTGGGCGCCGCCTGACGAAAGGCGGTCTTTTCCCGCAAATATGCAAGGCTCCGTTCCCCCGAAACAGGGACGGAGCCTTTTTTCCCGGTCTTTCAGCATAAACGGGTTCAACATGATTTCTTTTGACGCATCCAAGTGCATCCGATGCGAACGCTGCATCGCCGACTGCATCGTCCAGGTCATCCGGCGCGGCGAAGACGGCCTCCCCTTCATCCCGAAGCCGCTTGCGAAACACTGCATGAACTGCCAGCACTGCCTCGCCGTCTGCCCCGCGGGCGCGGTCACGTGCCACGGTCACAAGCCGGAAGACTGTCTCCCCGCCGGCCCCCTGCCCGACGAAGCCCGCATGATGAACCTCATCCGCCAGCGCCGCAGCATCCGGTTCTACAAACAGGAAAACCTCCCGCCGGAGATCATGGACAAGCTGCTCACCTCGCTGCGCTGGATCCCGACCGGATGCAACGACCACCGGCTGGTCTTCACGGTCGTCGACGACCTCGCGAAAATGGAGCAGTTCCACACGCGTATGCGGAAGATCATCCGATTCCTGCTCAAAACCGGCATCATGCGGATCGTCTATCCGGGTTATAAACGCTTCGAGAAATCCATGCTCGACGGCTACGATTTCGTGTTCCGCAACGCGCCGCACATGATCGTCGTGTCCTCCCCGAAGGACGCCCCGTGCGGCACGTTCGACGCCTCGATCGCGCTCACACAGTTCGACCTGTACGCCCAGACTCTCGGCGTCGGCACGCTCTGGTGCGGATTCGCCTACTACGCGTTCAAATATGATCGCGGCATGCGCGCGCTGCTTCGGCTCCCGCCCGGCTACAAGGTCGGCGCGGTGATGCTGTTCGGGCCGCCCGCCGTGGAGTATCCCCGCGCGACCGATCCCGAACCGTACAAGATTATTCGGGAGGGCTAGCCCTCCACGGAAGCAGTCCGCCGCTAACGCTGGCGGACGGAAGAGACCAAGCCCTCCCCTCCACTAAGGTAGCGCGCTGCTTACGCGAGCGCACAGGAAAAACGCCAGGTTACACGACCAGGGTCAGCTCGTTTTTCCCGGCTGAGGCAGAATGGTATTTCGCCGACTTGACGAGGGCGAGGAGTTCCGCCCTCGCCGCGTCCGCAGCCACATCCGGGCTCTGGGTCAGCGGATCGAATCCGACTCCCGGGTACTGGACGGTCACGTTCAGTTCGCCGGTCTTCCGGTCCACATCGATCATGAGGACGATGCGGCTGATGCGCGGGAAGAGCATCTTCACGAGCAGAGTTTTCAGCACCGTGCGAAGGCCGAGGCGTTTTTCCGGCGGGAGGAGTTTCCCGGCGGCAAAGACGTCGATCGCCCCCTCGAACTCATAAATATCAAACGCACGGGCGTTGAGCTCGCGGTAAAACCCCGTGTTTTTCCTGACGAACGCCTGCGTCCGGTCGTATTTCGGATGGTCCAGCACTTCTTTCACCGTGCCGTCCTCGCGGATCATGCCGTCCGCCATGAAGACCACGCGCGTGGCGATCTCCCGTACGAATTCCAGGTCGCGGGTCGAGAACAGCATGGTCATTCCGGTCTGCGCCAACGCCCGGAGCAACGCGTACACCTCGCTTTTCTCCTCCGGGGAAAGCTTGTCGCCGGGATCTTCGACCAGCAGGATCTCCGGGTTGAGCGCCAACGCCCGGACGATCGCCAGACGCCGCCGCTGGCCTGCCGTAAGGTTAATGGGCATTTCTTCCGCCAGACCGGAAAGTCCGGAAAACTTGAGCAGGGAATTGACGCGTTCCCGGATCATGCCTTCCTCGGCGTCCTTCACATCAAGCGGCGCGATCGTCATGTTTTCGAGCACGGTCAGGTTGCAGAAGATGGATTCGCGCGAAAACGCCATGCCGATGGCCCTGCGGGCACGGGCCGCGCCGCCGTGACGCCACTGAACAGGCTTGCCGTTCACTTCCATGTTGCCGCCCTCGGGCTCTTCCAGCAGGTCCAGACTGCGCAGAAGAAGGCGTTTGCCGTCCTCCGATGCGCCGACCAGCGCGACGACGTCGCCCTTGTAGATTTCCAGGCTGAGATCGCGAAGGCGTTCCATGCTGTAACGGTCCTGCAGGCTGATCCTGCGTGCGGCCAGGACCGGGACCGGACTTGCGGCGGTGGTTTCGTCAGTGTTCATTTCTGGTTCCTGTTCTATGGTGAAAATGTTTGAATTGGCAGTTCATGCGGTCCAGAACGGCGGACGCGTCGGCAGGTCGTCCAGCCAGGCGTCGGGCTCGTAGAAGACGCGTTTCAGGAAAAGTCCGCGGGCGGGAGCGGTATCCTTGCATTCCGCTCGGTCGCAGGCCAGCAGGATTTCGCGGAACCGGTCCGGGGTCATGCGGCCGCGCCCCACGAACATCAGGGCGCCGACCATGCTGCGGACCATCTTGTAGAGAAACCCCGTGCCGAGGAAATACATGCAGACGAGCGGGCCGAACGTGAGGACCTCGGTGCGGAGGATGGTGCGGACGGGGTCGTCGATCTTGCCGCGCTCGACCGTGAACGTGGAGAAGTCGTGCCGCCCCTCGACGTGGCGGATCGCCTCGCGGAGCGCGTCAAGTTCGGTCATATCCTCCATGTGCCACGAGTAGCGCCCGCTGAACGGGTTGATGTCGCCGGTGTTGACCACATACACATAGGATTTGGCGAGAGCGTCGAACCGCGCGTTGAAGCCGTCGTTCGCGACCTCGGCGGTGCGGATGCGGATGTCGTCCGGCAGCAGACGGTTCATCGCCTTCTTGAGCTTCCAGTCCGGGATGTACGGCGACGGCGGAGCGGAAAACGAACAGACCA
>JAEEQO010000261.1 GCA_016285335.1 Victivallales bacterium
TGCCAGAGTGAGCGGGACGATCTTGTGCCCGGCGACCATGACGGGGGCATTGAACCGTTCTTTCGACGTTTCCCCGTTTTGCATCTCCTCGCCCCAGTCGCCGACGAACTCCTTGTAAAGCCGGACGGACAGCGCGCGGGACGAATATGTCTTGAGCTTGGAAAGGTCCTCCGCGAGCAGCGTCTGCATGAAGCCCGGCTCGACCGCCTTTACGGTTTCCAGGATATCGAACATCAGGTCGAACTTCTTCTGCACGGTCGGACTGTTCTTTTTGACGAACGCCGTCGCGTCCGGCCCTTTCTCGACCATATAGGCGAACGTCAGGGCCATGTCCATTTCCGTCGAATAGAATCCCGTCTGGCTGACGAAATACTTGTCCCACTCGGCCAGCACGGCGTCGAGCTTCTTCTGCGCCTGGGCGGAAAGGTTTCCGCGCGAGCTTTCGTAGGAAAAACCGTCGGGATTGAGCTTGTTCCAGCGGTTGAGGTTCTGCCGCGGGATCAGGGGGATCTGAAGATAGAACATGTTGGTGTAGAACTGCCTGTCGTCCAGGTCGGCGTCGAGGAACAGGACCCCGTCGTCTTTGCGATGCTGATACTGTTTGCCGTCAAAGTCGAGCACGGTGTCCTTGAAGACGACTTCCTTGAACTTGAACCGTCTGAAAAAAGCGGGATCCAGCTGATAAAGCTGTTCGTAGAAGACCCGGACAGAAGTCTCCAGCTGACCTTCGGTCACGGGAGTGCCGTTCACATCCTGTTTCAGCGATTGGGTCTGGTTCGGACGGATACGGTACAGCGCGATCTCGCGTTTGTACTCTTTTTCCACGTCCAGACAGAAGGCGGGAAAGGAGCAAAGGAATGCCGCCACGGCCGCTGAAAGATAGATCAATCTGATTTTCATTCCGTTCCTCTGTTCGTTCCGGATTCCAGTGTATCCGCCGCGGGCAAATGACGGCGGGACGACGACGTAAAACATACGTCTGAATTAATATACAGCGTAACGCGGGGATTTAAAGCCGAAAACCGGAAAACTCCGCGGAAAAGAGACACGAAGTGTTTCCGAAAGAAAACGACACCCCTCCTGCTCCGGAAGGCGGCAACGGGCTCCCGTTCAAGCCGGTCGCGTACGGACGGCGTGGCGGCCGCGATTTGTGTTGACCGGATGATCGCGCCGTACTTGTGAACTGCCCCAAACAGCGGGACAGTTCACTCGAAACATGCTCGAAGGATCAGAAGACAAGCCACTCGTACAAACCGGAGGCCATGCGGTTGCGCTGGCGGATGTCGAGGCGCAGACGCTTTACTTTTACCGGCTTGAACGTGATCTCGTCCATCTTCGATTCGCTCGCCTCGACCGGGACGAACTGGCCGTTGCCGTTGTCATAGCTGAGCGTCCAGGACTGCGGCAGGGCGCATCCGCCGCCGCGGCGGCTGTCGTCGAACCAGTAGAACTTGCAGCGGGAGAGCTCGACCGGCTCGTTGAACGTGAGCATGGCCCATTCGCTGCCGCCGAGGTGCGACCAGAAGTCGAAGTTTTCGATGTCGATGTCGGTCGGGTTCTGCGGATAGAAACCGTCGTTGATCGCCCCCGGATTCATGCCGCCGCGGGCGTAAGAAACGGAGACTTTCGCCTCCTCGGACTTGTTCGCGGCATACGACGTGGAGGCATCGGACTCGGACACCCATACGCGCATCGGCATGGAGCCGCGGTTCGCCCACCAGGCGTACGGGATGGCGGTCATCTTGCCGTCCTTCGTCTCGATCTCGATCGTCATGACGCCGTGGCCGTCCGTTTCGAAGATTTGCGGCTCACGGGGAAGCAGATCCAGCATGTGTCTGGTCGCGGTCTGGAAGAGGTCGGTGCGGTATTTCGCCGTGACCTTCGCGTCTGGGAGCACGAACCAGCGGCGCCACGGAGTCTTCACCGTCTGGTCGACCTGCTCGAACGCGAACACGATCGGGCCGAGCTCGAACGCGACCTGTCCGGCGAGGTTGCCGACTTTCTCGTTGGCTTTCACGCGACGGACTTCCATCGGCAGGTCGAGCGTGACCGTGTCGCCGTTCTTCCACGTACGGTCGATCACGGCAAACCCCTTGTCCATCCTGTAATCCGCCTTCTTCCCGTTCACCAGCAGCGTCCATTTCGCGGGCGCGTCGTTTTCGTAGCGGTACAGGTCGGACGGCACGGGATGCCCCTCGACCCAGCCGGGGATGCGGAGCGCGAGCGCGAACCTGCTCTTCTTCACGTCGGAAACCGTGATCTCGACGCGTCCGCTCCACGGATACATCGTGCTCTGCCGGAAGAACGCGTCGCCCGCGTCGACCGTGCCCGATCCGTACAGGAGCATGTAGATCGTGTCGTCCTTCTTCGCGCAGACATACTGTCCGAGCGAGGCGATCGTCCGCATGATGTTCGGCGGGCAGCAGGCGCAGCCGAACCACGCGGACCGTGTGGAGCCGGAGGATTCCAGCAGGTTCGGGTAGAAGAAGCGGTCGCCGGAAAGCGAGACGCCGGAGAACGCGCCGTTGTACATGGTGCGCTCGAACGTGTCCATGTACTTCGCGTCGCCGTACATCAGGAACATCCGGTGCGTCCAGAAGAGGAACGCCACGGCGGCGCAGGTCTCGTTGTAGCAGCGGTTCGGCAGTTCGTAATTGTTGCCGTAGGCTTCGCCGCTGCTGCGCGCGCCGCAGCCGCCG
>JAEEQO010000262.1 GCA_016285335.1 Victivallales bacterium
TGGTCGTCGGTCTCTGCCTGC
The DNA here is from genome assembly GCA_016285335.1 of Victivallales bacterium. Next base: position 22 of record JAEEQO010000262.1, read on the forward strand.
TGTACGTTTCGCTCCGGGATTCCCGGCGGATGCACAGCGAGACCATCATGTTCTCCACCATGAGCACGTATGCCACGATCAACGTGAGCCATAAGGAGAAGATGACGGTCACCATGTCTCTGGCGGCCGCGCAGGAGGCGGTCCGCAAAGTGGAGAAGACGTGCAACATCTTCGACCCGGAAAGCGAGCTCGCCAAGCTCAATGCCTCCGCTGCGGACGAACCGTTCGCCTGCTCGGACCTGCTGTGGGATGTGCTCGGGCACGCCCGGACGTTTTACCGCGATTCCGGCGGCCGGTTCGACGTGACCATCGACCCGCTCATGAAACTGTGGGGATTCCACCGCCAGCGCGAGACGCTGCCTTCGGCGGAGGAGATCGCTGAGGCGAAACGCCTCACCGGGCTCGACAAGGTCGTCTTCGACGACGAAAAACACACCGTGAAGTTCACGGTCCCCGGCATGTCGATCAACCTCGGCGGCATCGCCAAGGGGTATGCACTCGACCGCGCGGCGGACGAGCTCAGGGGATTCGGCGTGAACACCGGCTGGATCGAGATCGGCGGCAACATCCTGGCACTGCCGAAGAAATCCGGCGGCGGCAAATACGCTGCGGGTATCCGCAACCCGTTCGACAAGGAAGAGCTTCTGGGGCGCACCACGCTTGCCGACGCCGCCATCAGCACCAGCGGCAACTACGAACGCTACGTGGTCATCGACGGCAAACAGTACACGCACATCATCGACCCCGCGACCGGACTGCCCGTGTCCGGCATGGATTCCGTGTCCGTGATCGTCCCCGCCGGAAAGGCGGTCCCGCCGGGCGTCGCCTCCGACGCGATCTCCACGTCCGTCTTCGTCGCCGGACCGGACGCCGTGGCCGGGTGGATGAAAAAGTTTCCGGGTCTGCGCGTGCTCGTCGTGCGTGGTCCCGCCGACGATCCCGAGATCCTGAAATACGGCAAAGGCTGGGGCGAGATACCGTCCAGCCTCGTGAAAAAATAAAAACGCGGAAGATCTTCGTTCGACATAAAAAATGCCGGAGTTCTTTTTCGCCGGAGAAAAACCGGGAACATTTCCGGAAACGCGGTGTCTATGGCTGAATGTCGGAGATCATGCGTTACCTTGCGGAACGAACCTCCGGCATCCGGTCCGATACAGCATTTTCAACACTTTTTTAGGAGACCATACGGCATGAGACAGGAAGAACTGCAAGAACTGCAAAGCAAAATCTCGGACGCGTCCGCGTTCATCCGCCCGCTCCGCACGGAAATCGGCCGCATCGTGGCGGGCCAGGAACAGCTCGTCGACCGCGTGCTGCTGGCGCTGATCGCGAACGGCCATCTGCTGCTGGAAGGCGTCCCCGGCCTGGCGAAGACCCTGCTGGTGAAGACCGTGGCGCAGGCCATGGACGGCGCGTTCTCCCGCATCCAGTTCACCCCGGACCTGCTGCCGTCGGATGTGGTCGGCACCACGATCTACAATCAGAACGACCATACGTTCTCGGTCAAGAAGGGCCCGGTCTTTGCGAACCTGGTGCTCGCCGACGAGATCAACCGCGCGCCTTCGAAAGTGCAGAGTGCGCTGCTCGAGTGCATGCAGGAACGCCAGGCGACCATTTCCGGCGAGACCATCCCCATGCCGTCGCCCTTCCTGGTCCTCGCCACGCAGAACCCGATCGAGCAGGAAGGCACCTATCCGCTGCCCGAAGCCCAGGTCGACCGCTTCATGTTCAAGCTGAAAGTCGATTACCCGACCCGTGAGGCGGAACGCAGCGTGATCGACCGCATGGCGCACCCGGAGACGAACTTGTCCGCGCTGGCCGTGGCGAAGCTCGCCGACATCGAAAACGCCCGCGAGTGGGTCGACAAGGTCTACATGGACGAAAAGATCCTCGAATACATCCTCGACATCGTGATCGCGACGCGTCCGAAACGCCATGCGGAACTCTCCAGCCGCCAGAACGGCGTGAAGCTGGGCGACCTCGCCGAGCTCGTGCAGTTCGGCGCTTCCCCGCGTGCGGGCATCGCGCTCGCGCTCGCGGCCAAGGGCGCGGCGTTCCTCGAAGGACGCGCCTACGTGATTCCGCAGGACGTGAAGTCGCTCGCGCCGGACGTGCTGCGCCACCGCCTGATCCTCAGCTACGAGGCCGAGGCGGAAGGGCTCGACGCCGACAACGTGATCGAACGCATCCTGAACGAGCTCCGCACACCGTAGTTTCCGCACCCGTTCGCAGAAAGTTTCCGTCGCAGTATCACAGCATTTCAGCGAGGTTCACCCCATGTTGACCAGAGACCTGCTTGCCAGGGTCCGGAAAATCGAGATCAAGACGCGGAAGGTCGTCGAAGAGATGACCGGAGGCGCATACCGCAGCGTGTACCGCGGACGCGGCATCGAGTTCAGCGAGGTCCGCACGTACACGGAGGGCGACGACGTCCGCGACATCGACTGGAACGTCACCGCCCGCACCGGGGTCGCCCACATCAAGAAATACGTCGAGGAACGCGAGCTCACCGTGATCATCGCGGTCGACATCTCGTCCTCCACGCTCTTCGGGTCCGCCGAGGACGACAAGCGCGACAAGATGGCGGAGACCGCCGCGCTCCTCGCGTTCAGCGCCATCCGCAACAACGACAAGGTCGGGCTCCTGCTCTTCTCCGACCGCGTCGAATCCTA